>JAQBNN010000046.1 GCA_028288505.1 Segetibacter sp.
CTTTGAAAGAAAAACGACACCAGGTTTCCCTGTACTTGTACATAGCAAATGCTTGTTTTGTGAGTATGACTAAAGTGCTGATGTCGTTCCTGTTGATTAGAGTTGTAAAGATATAAGTGAGTGACAACAACGATGATGCCATGTAAATCTTCTGCTCGTCCACAAATAAAAAAAGGTTCTATTTTACAGCCTCATTTTATTTTTTACGGTGAGCACAAGCGAAAATAACAGCGTATAAAAGATAACCTTTAGAAATGCATGTATGGATTTTAATCCACCAGAAATAAGAACGGTAAACGTTACGCGGTACGTAACTCCGCTCCGCGAAGGAGGTTCGCTGCCGGCAATAGCAGAAGCGGACGACGGCTTTTTGTATGTAGTAAAGTTTCGTGGGGCAGGCCAGGGTATTAAGGCCTTAATTGCTGAATTGATTGGAGGCGAAATTGCCCGTGCACTTGGCTTACGTGTACCAGAGATTGTATTCGCCAACTTAGACGAAGCCTTTGGCCGCACTGAGCCCGACGAGGAAATACAAGACCTTTTAAAAGCGAGCACAGGTACTAACCTTGCCCTTCATTACTTATCGGGCGCAATTACTTTCGACCCTGTTGTTACCGATATTGATTCGCGGACTGCATCAATAATTGTTTGGCTCGACTGCCTTATAACCAATGTTGATCGTACAGCACGTAATACAAATATGCTTATGTGGCGCAAAGACCTTTGGCTTATTGATCATGGTGCCGCGTTATACTTTCATCACTCATGGCAGAATGTTCAGGAACAAAGTAAACGACCGTTTGTGCAGGTAAAAGATCATGTATTGCTCCCGTTTGCTACTGAGCTTGAGACGGTAGATGCAACCTGCCGTTCAATTCTTACTGCGGAAAGAATTCAATCGATTATTTCTGTTATTCCTGCCGAATGGTTGGCAGACGACACCAGTGAAACGGCGAATGAAAAGCGAGAGGTTTACAAAAGTTTTTTAGAAACAAGGGTTGCCTCATCAGCAATATTTATGAAAGAAGCAAAGCATGCAAGAGAAGCACTTATTTGAGTACGCAACCATAAGGGTAATGCCTCGTGTTGAGCGGGGTGAATTTATTAATGTGGGCGTGATTGTCTATTGCTCGTCCCAAAAATTCTTGAAGACGGTTTTCGAATTAAACAAAGAGCGGCTGCAAGCTTTTTCAGCAGAGCTAGACCTGGTTGAAATTGAAGAGAGGTTAATGGCTTTTAGAAAGATTTGTGAAGCGGCCAACAATGGCGGACCTATTGCGAAACTTCCGATTGCATCAAGGTTTAGGTGGCTTATTGCTGCGCGTAGTACTATAGTACAAACCTCACCTGTTCACCCGGGGATGTGTTGTAACGCCGGCGAGACTTTAGAAAAACTTTTTGCCCAATTGGTTTTATAGTACAAGAGTGCGACGCAACGGCTGCTCACTAGCGGCAATAGTGCTGGCCTCCAAAACCCTCTCTACTCTAACGGGGTTACTATAAGTACAATCATTATGTTCAATTGTATTAGTTTACAACTCAATTCATACTTATGAAAAAGGCTCTCCTTTCTTTTGCGTTTTGTACGGCAGCTTATTTTGCCTTGGCCCAAACGAAGACCATGGATTTTGAAACCTACAATCCACCATCAACATTAGTTGTTCCGCAACATGTAGTTACTAAAGCTAAATTTCTCTTTATTGATATTCACAATCACCAGAATGACATGTCACCGCAAAGACTCGCGGAGCTGGTGAAAGTGATGGATACACTTAACATGGCTGTGATGAATAACCTGAGTGGAAGTAGCGGTACGAAGCTTAAGCAATCAACCGAGAATATTAAACAGGCCGCACCAAAGCGTTTTACTGTTTTTGCCAACATCAACTTTGATGGAATAGGAAAAGCAGGCTGGACTGAAACGGCAGTTAAGCAACTGGAAGAAGATGTAAAGAATGGCGCGGTCGGACTTAAAATATTTAAAAGCCTTGGGTTTTCAGTTAAAGATACAGATGGAAAAAGAGTAAGGGTTGACGATGAAAGACTAGATGGAATCTGGAAGAAATGCGGTGAGTTAAAAATTCCGGTGCTTATCCATACCGGCGATCCTAAGCCTTTTTGGGATCCTCTTGATGATAAGAATGAACGCTGGCTTGAATTGGTTACCCGCCCCGGCCGCAAAAAAAGTGATACCGATCCTGCACCATGGAAGCAACTAATAGACGAACAGCACAGGATGTTTAAGAAACACCCTAAAACAACTTTTATAAATGCCCACTTTGGCTGGTACGCTAATGACCTTGCAAAGCTTAGCAAGCTGATGGATGAAATGAAAAATATGTATGTTGAGTTTGGAGCTATTATAGCAGAACTCGGCCGTCAGCCCGGCGCCGCTCACCAGTTTTTTACTCAATACCAGGACAGGATTTTATTTGGGAAAGACAGTTGGGAGCCGCAGGAATACACCACCTACTTCAGGGTGCTTGAAACCAAGGACGAGTACTTTCCTTATCACAAAAAGTACCACGCCTTTTGGGCCATGTACGGGATGGGTTTAAGTGACGAGATTTTGAAGAAGATCTATTATAAAAATGCGCTGAAGCTTCTTCCATCAATTGATAAGTCGTTGTTTCCTCAATAAATATTTTGGTTGGGGACTTTTGTGAAGAGCCGGTCTCCGGTTGTGTCACTCACTTCAACTGTATAGCAAAGCTGAAAAAACGCTGAACTAGGTAGCCTAAAAAATAGTCCCTTCCTTACATTACTCCTTAACTCCTGCAAACGAATCCATCACCTTCATAACTTCAACTCCCTCTTCCGCTGTGCAAGGATTAGGTGCTTCACCTAAAAAGTATTGAGCTACCTTTTCAATCATTGGTTGTTGTACATGTTGAAGTTTATCAAATGCAATTCTTTCCAGTTGGCCGTTTTTGGTCAGGTGAATCACCGGTTCGCCAAACACTTCAAAAGAGATCTTTCCATGCGATCCTATTATTTCACAATTGTCTTTTGCTTCTTCTTTAGCGCAGTTGAAACACCAAACACCATTAAATATTACTCCGCTTTTAAACAGGATATTTCCCGCTACAATATCATCAGCAGGATACAATTTTTGCTGGTTGGCAGATAGGCCGTTAGCAGTGGAAACATCTCCGAAAAAATAAAGTGCGAGATCTATTTGGTGAGGAGCAAGGTCATGAAATAAACCACCACCTGCAATATTGGGATCAATTCGCCAGCTGGTTTTAGGCACCTCCATTTCTGTTGGCGTAAGTGGCGCTTGAAAAAAGCGGAGGTCTGCACAGCGAATATCACCAATTGCATTTTCGGCAAGCAGTTGTTTTATTTTTTTAAAGATCGGTTGTTCACGGCGGTAGTGAGCGACAGATAATTTGCGCTTAAATTGGTCGGCAGCATCCGCCATTCTTTTAGCGGATTCAGCGTTAAGACTCATCGGCTTTTCTACATATACATCTTTGCCTGCTTTTAGCGCTGCAATTGTATATTCTTCATGGGAGCTGGGTGGTGTTGCTACATAAATAGCATTAACAGACGGATCATTAATTAAGTCGTTTGCGTTACTGTACCACTTTGCAACACCATGCCTTTCAGCATAATCTTTTGCTTTGGCGGCATCTCTCCGCATTACAGCAGCAAGGCTACTATTAGGGACTTTATTAAAAGCGGGGCCGCTCTTAACTTCGGTTACATCGCCGCAGCCAATAATGCCCCAGGTAATTTTTTTCATTGCCGGCTTTTTTTTGCTGCCCAAAAGTACCAACTGTACAAGTGAGTGACACAACGATGCTTAATTGAAAAACAAATGCCCGCAACCAAAAACAAACCCTGGAAAGAGGAGACAGCTTTCCGTCTACCTTTTGCTTTTAAACTTCTTTCTTGGGCCGTTACTACTAAAGGTCCTGGGCTGGTACAAAGGTGTTTCTCCAAGCTCGGCCGGCACGGCAACTTTGGTAATTTCTTTACCCAACAGTTTTTCGATAGCGGCAAATTTGTTCTGCTCTTTTTCGTTGATTAAAGTGTAAGCAGTACCGTCCGTTTCGGCGCGGGCCGTACGACCAATACGGTGTACATAATCTTCTCCGTCGTTGGGTACGTCGTAATTTATGACAAGGTCAATGTTGTCAATATGTATTCCGCGTGAAAGGATATCGGTAGCTACCAAAATCTTCAGCCTGCCATTTACAAAGCTGCTTAAAACCTGCTCCCGTGCATCCTGCTCCAGGTCGGAGTGGATCTCTTCTGCAGAAAAACGTGCTCGCTTTAATTCGCGGGTAAGTTGCTTTACATTATCCTTTCGAGAGCAAAATACCAGCACGCTCTTGTAGGGTTTTGCGTTCAGAATCTTTTTTATAAGGGCAGGCTTTTGCGTATCGTACACAACAAATGCTTCCTGCACAATCTTCTCAGGAGGCTTAGATATGGAGATGTTTATCTCAACAGGATCGTGCAAGATCTGTCGTGCAAGGCTGCGCATTTTTGGCGGCATAGTAGCAGAAAACAAAAGGTTCTGTCGCTTCGCAGGAAGAAAAGAAATGATCTTCATGATGTCTTCATTAAAGCCCATGTCGAGCATGCGGTCCGCTTCATCCAATACTAGGTAATCAAGTTGCTTAAGCTTCACATAGCCCATTGCAAGGTGGCCTATTAATCTTCCGGGTGTACAGATTATGATGTCTGCACCTTTAGAAAGGGCCTGTCGTTCCTGGCTAAAAGACATTCCATCGCCGCCACCGTATACTGCAAGTGCACTTATAGAGGTAAAGTATGAAAGCCCTTCAAGGTTTTCAGAAATCTGTATCGCCAACTCACGGGTAGGCACAATAACGAGTGCATTAATATGGTCGTGGTTGGGCTTTGTAATTATCTTATGTACAATGGGCAAAAGAAAGGCTGCCGTTTTACCGGTGCCCGTTTGTGCCGAAGCAATAATATCCCGTCCTTCGAGTATGTGTGGAATAACTTGTTCCTGTACAGCGGTTGCCGTTTCATAGCCTGTCGCTTCAATTCCTTCAAGTAGTCGTTCGTCTAAGCCAAAATCTTTAAAAGTCAAAACAGAGAGGTGTAAAGTGTGTAAATAATGTTTTTGAACAGTGCTAAAGATAACGGAAATGAGAAAATGAAAACTCAATAGTGTAGTTAAGGTTTTGGTAACCGGCCCTAAACCCACTTTCATCTTTACTTGCGAGGCATTCTTGTGCTTGCAAAACTAGAAGCATCTTTAGATAAATTAGTTGGCGGCTTATTTAAAGTTAGTGGTTCAATCTGTTATGAAGAGGCAGAAATATTAAACTTTTAATTACAGCAACATTAAAGATAAAACGGGCAGCTGCGTAAAGATTTGAAAGTACAGGTGAGTGACACAGCAATGCTTAATAGTTGCAATTGGTTAAGTACTAAAACTATCTAAAACATTTCCTTTTACTTCTTGGGGTTTTGTACCGGCTTTGTTTTTATGTCCATAGCATCTGCGCTTTGTACAGATTTATTTCCAACCTCAACCTCCACAATTTTGGTAGTAACTGCGTAATGGTTCGGGTGAATTTCTGATCCGTATTTTATAGCATAGGCCTTGGTAAACTCAGCGCCGAGGTATAAAATTATCGACGAATAATACACCCACAACAGCAGTACAACCAGCGAGCCCGCGGTGCCGTACGTGCTGCCCACGTTGCTTTGGCTTATGTAAAAAGAGATACCCAACTTACCAAGCATAAACAAAATACTTGTGGCAACACCACCGGCAAATACGTCTCTCCATTTTATTTCTGCATCGGGCAATACTTTAAAAATTACCATGAAAATGGTGGTAGTAACGAGGAAGGTGATCACATAATTTAAAACAGTAAACAGTATAACCGTTACATCAGGAAAAAAAGATTTAAGCCTTTCGCTAAACCCGTCAATAATGGCGGTAAGACCAAGCGATACAAGTAATATAAAGCCGAGGCTCACAATTACCGAGAAAGACAGGAAGCGGTTCTGCAACATTTTTAACCAGCCTCTTTTTGGCTTCGGCTTCAGCCGCCAAATGGTATTTATGGAGTCTTGTATCTCTGCAAATACGGTTGTGGCCCCGAGTAATAAAGTAGCGCCACCAATTATTGCGGAGATCGTGCTTTTTCCGGCTAAAGATGCATTTTTAATTATCTGCTGTAATTGCGCAGCAGTATCAGTTCCCACAAACTTTCTTAGTTGGTCATCAATGGTACCTTCAATTGCTTCACGGCCTAAAAAAATGCCACATAGCGAAATGATCATTATTAGCAACGGTGCCATCGAAAAAACAGTATAATAAGCCAGCGAGCCAGCCATCTTGGTAATATTGTCTTCGGCCATTCCTTTAAAAGAATCCTTCAGTACCCCCCACAGGCCTTTTACAGTAAGTTTTTTCCTCATTACAAACCTTTTTTGGGGAATACTGCAAAAAAGCAACCAAGGGTACGATGAATAATTATTTTTATAAAGCAGAAAGAGTTCTGTAATACAGAGTTGTAGAAAAAGTATTTAACGGTTGCTTTTTGTACGAGTTATTTTGGTATCGAGCAGAAGGTAGTTTTTTCAGCGGTCGTTGCGTCGCACTCTTGTACGAGATCTCCCTATTGATCGAAACTTTTCATCAGGCTCGATTACATCTCGCGACTTCATGTTCAGGCTCTTCTGCGCATTATTTATCCAGGTGATATTCTATTTGCTCAAAAGCTGAAAGAAAGAGCTTGAACTTATTTTTGGTCTCAGGCCACTTGATGTCATGCTTTCGAAAAACTTCTTTCAGTAGCACCCCCGCTCTTTCGCAGTCCGTAGAGTCATAAAAATAAGAACGCCATGCAACGGGTAGTTCGGCAGCCTTTTTAAGACCTATACCGTTGCCGTAAATTTTAATAGGAGTTGGAGTGCTCCTAACATCGAGGAGTGTTATATCATTGTCGATTCCCCACTTAAAGTATATTTGCCAAAACCTGCAGTGGTTAAGCAGCCGGTCCCGTAGTTCCGCATCAGTTTCTTTTCGGGTAGCAGGCAGTCGCCACTTGTTGTAGTTTACAGCAAAGGGGTTGTCGGTCTTTTTAAAATCGGAAGGCTGTTCTTCAAAGCTCCTGGTGAATGCGCCTATTTTTAAATGAAGGGTTTTCCACGATTCTTTGGCGATTTTAAGGTTGCTTTTTTCTTGCTTATAATTAGTAAGAAAGATCTCCTTTTTGGTTTTCTGCCATTTACCGTAATCGAACTTCCCAAAATCCATTGTGTAAGTGCCGTCTTTTTGGAGGTATAAAAAGTTCGATGGGTTGAAGTCTTTATTCTCTAAATTCTCAGTAGAATAAAACCATAAGCTTGTTGTAGGAAATGACAGGTTGCATGAAATAGAACTTACCAGTGAACAAAGTGCAATAGCGAGGGTGGCTGTCTTCAAAGGAAAGGTGGTTTTCGTTTAAGCAATATAAGCAGTATTTCTTAGTTGAGGAGCCACCTAAATGTACTTCCACCTTAGAACTATCCGGGTTGATATTAATTAGCAAGAATTGCAGGAAGCACTTTTTATTCCTTGGGGAATAGAACTTCAACAGTACAAGAGTGCGACGCAACAATGCTTAATTGGTGATTTATTGCTGGAACCAAAATTCTCCAGATCGCCTCCGTGGCGTGCTATAAAAAGTTGACAGGCAAGCGTTTCTATTTCTTTTGTATATTTATTTCATGACAGTATTTGCATTTTTCAACCAGAAAGGCGGGGTGGGAAAAACAGCCGCTACCGTAAATCTTGCATACCTAAGTGCTTTAGAAGGATGGCGGACTTTGCTTTGGGATCTTGATCCGCAAGGAGCAGCAGGCTTTTACTTCCAGGTAGAACCAGCCAACAAAAATGAAGCTCGCAAAGTTCTAAACAACGAGTTGGAACTGGCAGACGTAGTGCAACAATCTGGCTACGACAATCTGGACATAATTACCAGTGATATTTCTGCCCGTAATTCTGAGGTGTTACTGAACGACTTGAAACAAGGCAAAAGGCGATTGAAGTCTGCACTAACTGCAGTTAAGAAAGATTATGACGTTGTAATGCTTGATTGTCCTCCCGGTTTATCAGTTTTACACGATAATATTTTCCAGGCTGCTGATCATATTATTATTCCTAATGTACCCACTGTTTTAAGCATACGCAGTTATGAAACTATACTGCAACACTTCAAGGATAATAACTTAGATGTAAATAAGATTCACGGTTTCTTCAGCATGGTTGATCATCGTAAAAACCTTCACCACGAGGTGATGGGGCAATTTTACAAGGATAAAAAGTTTTATAAAAACTATATTCCTTACCTAAGCGACGTTGAAAAAATGGGACAACAACTTGCACCTGTAGAGCAATTCGCCCGTAGTAGTTATGCAGCACAATGTTACCGCGACCTATGGAAGGAGATTAAAAAATCATCATTATCTTAGTTAGAAAAACTAACTATGCGCAAATACTTACTGCTACTCTTACTAGTGGCTGGCTGCACTTTTGCACAGGCACAACAAGCAAATATTGTTACCGAAGAAAAGCCTGTGGAAATTGATGGGATTGAGTATGGGTTCTCGGTAAAAAATTTAAGCACTAAAGATGTCGGCAAGCAAGATTTTAGCCGTTACCAGGTTTCGTTATTTGTAACAAATAAGAATCAATGCAGCCGGGTAATTTTATTTGGGCAAAGTCTTGCACAATCTGATGCAGAAATGAAAGTGTTAGCAAAATTTGATTGCATTAATGCAACAGGTGCCCGGCTAACAAGTAAGAGTGGACAAGTAGAAGCCAAGCCGATGTATGTAAGTGCAAGAGTGCCGGTAACTGTAGGTGGAAAAACGGGCTTCGAAAATCAAAAGGTACAGGTAGGGTTTTATGTAGGGGCAGGAGAAACGGTTACTAACGATGTAATCTTCCTGGTTCCTCTAAACCACAAGCCCGAGCTTCGGGTACGAATTCTTAACAAGGCATCTTCAATATAAAATATAGGTATGCGCAAAGAAGAAACATCATGGTACAGCCCTTCGCTAAACAGGGAAATGCCTATTGCTAGTTATGGTCACTACGGTTTCGCAATATTATTGGTTCCTACTGCAGCCGCAGATTACCTGGAGTACGAAAGGTTCCAGCTTTTAGATACCATAGCTCCCTTAATTGATGCTGGCAAGCTGAGGGTTTTTAGCATCAACAGCATTAATAAAGACAGCTGGTTAAACCAGGAGATGTTGCCCGAGCATAAAGCTATCCGTCATAACGAGTTTAACAACTATGTGTACAACGAAGTAGTCCCGTTCATTAGAAGCGCCACCAGCTCCGAAACAATGATTTATACTTGCGGTGCGTCGTTCGGTGCGCTGCATTCTATGAACCTTTTTTTAAAACGGCCAGATATTATAAACGGGGTTATTGCGATGAGCGGTGTATACGATCTTACCGAATACACGAGGGGTTATTGGGACGAGCAGGTCTATTTTAACAGCCCGCAGCACTACATTCCTAACTTAAACGATCAATGGCAGCTGGATAAGATCAAGTCAAGTCATCACATCCACATTGCGACTGGCTCCGGCGATTACGAAGATCCTGAAGCAAACCGAAGGTTTGCACAAGTACTCAGCAGCAAAGGCATTTGGTTCGATTTAGATATTTGGGGCCCCGATATCAAGCACGATTGGTCCACCTGGAGGAAGATGCTTCCGCATATTTTGTATACGAAGTTTTAAACAATACTTATTTCGGGCTGGTTTCATTGCCGGCCTTTTTTTGTTTACCAGCACTTTCGCTCACCCAAACATTGTTGTGTCACTCACTTGTACTGTTACTTTTAATGCAACATTTCTCGTAGACTATAAAAAAAGCCGGTCCGAAGGAGGAAGAAGTGAATCTTAATACAAAATCCCACCCACTTGTTGTAAAACAAAGCAATTGGCACAAATATTTAAACTATTATGGCTAATCATTCCTCTTGAACAAATATCTAAAATACACTCTTCGCGGATTAGGCATATTGGTAGGGCTACTAGTTATAGCTTACATTATACTTTATATCTATGTTTCAGTAAACAAAAAGTCGATTATTGCCAAGGTCAATACCGAAATAAGCGAAAAGCTTAATGGTGATGTGCTTGTAGAAAACATTGAGCTAAGTTTCTTCACCTACTTTCCTGAAGTTTCTGTGGTACTTGAAAAAGTGTCTATTAAAGACACGATGTTCAACCAGCATAAGCATCCTTTCTTCCAGGCAGAAAAAGTGTATGCAAGAATAAGTGCATGGAAACTGATCAGGCAGAGAGACCCGCTCACAGGTATTAGGGCAAAAAATGCCAGTTTATATGTTTACACCGATACAAGCGGCTACACCAACAAGTACTTGTTTTCTCCCAAAAAAGACTCAATACAAAACAGCGATAAAAAGCCAAAAGAAAGAAACATTCTAAAAGATATCCGGCTTGACGAAGTAAGGCTGGTAATGGATGACAGGAGAAGGGAAAAGTTGATAGATGTAGAAATAAACCGCATGGATTGCGATATTGCATACACCGATTCTACCCTTGTCCTTAGTTTGGAAAACGACTTTTTAATACATGGTCTCGGGTTTAATCTTGATCGTGGAAGCTATGCAAAAGAGACAACTTTTGAAGGCGACTTTGATGTAGTGTATAACAAGAATAGAGAAGAAGTTTCTTTCAAAGACATTGAGGTAGACTTAAAAGGTCATCCTTTTGTTTTTACCGGCCTGTTTTCCTTCCGGGGAGACAATACGTTCTCATTAAAAATAGTGACTGAGCAAGTTAAGCAGTCAATGGTAAAAACCATTCTCACTCCTAAAATAGCTAAAGCTATTTCGATTGTTAGCGTGGAAGAACCATTAGATGCAAGCGCAGAAATTTCTGGTCCGCTTGGTCCTGGCGAACCTTTAGTAAAGGTGAACTGGAAGGGTAAAAATGTAAATGCAAACTCTCCATTTTTCAAGTTTACAAACGCTACTTTCTCCGGTGGTTATACTAACGAGTTAATCCCCGGCCTACCCCGGCAAGACGAAAACAGCCGCATCTTTGTAAACGGTTTTACCGGAAGTTACGAAGGAATAGTACTAAGATCAGACAACATCTACATCGATAATTTGGTAAATCCAATGATCAATTGCGATGTTAAAAGCAACTTTCCTTTAGCAAGCCTCAACAACCTGCTTGGTAGTAATGCCATACAATTAAAACAAGGCGAAGGATCAGTTAATGTAGTTTATAGCGGTCCCCTCCAAAGAAACAATCGCAGCAACACTACCATGAACGGGTCGATCAATATTAAGAACGGGACTGTCTTTTACGCACCAAGAGGTATTTCTCTAACCAACTGTAATGGTAATATTGTTTTTAAAGGAACAGATGTTTTCGTAAATGCACTAAATTCTACAGTTGCCGGCAGTCGTATTTTAATGAACGGAGTAGCTAAAGACATGCTTGCCTTTATGAAGACAAACCCGGGCAAAGTCGCTTTGGACTGGAATGTATATTCTCCATCAATTAATCTTGAAACTTTTACAGGTTTACTAAAGCAGCGCACAAGAGTAACCCCGGCTAAACAAGGAACTGCACAACTGTCGAGCGCAGCCGAGAAAATTGATAATATGTTGGACCAGGCCAATGTCAACCTCGATTTTAAAGCTGATAATGTAACCTTTAGAAAATTTGCCGCTACTAATGTAAAAGCTTCGATTGGTTTAATTGAAGATAACTACGACCTGAGGAATGTTAGCCTTGCACACGGTGGAGGAACTATGACGATTAATGGTTTTCTACACGAGTTAAGTGCAAAGCTTTATGAAGGAAACCTGAAAGTGAATATGGATAATGTAGATGTTCACAAAGTGTTGTATGCCTTCAACAACTTCGGCCAGGATGCTCTCAAAAGTGAGAATTTAAGGGGGAAGCTTACCAGCAGCATTAATGTAAAAATGAACATTGACCGCGAACTGAATTCACAGCCAAGTGGCATAACCGGATTCGTTGACTTTTCGTTAAAAAAAGGTGCACTGCTGAATTTCGAGCCGTTGAAAAAGCTGCAAAACTTTATGTTTAAAAACAGGAACTTCAGCGCGATCTATTTCGCCGAATTAAAAGACAGGCTAGATATTAACGGCAAAGACATTATCATAAATGAATTGGAAATACAATCCTCCGCACTTACTTTATTTGTACAAGGAATGTATAGTTTGTCTCCCGGCAAAACAGACATCAGTATAAAAATACCCATTAGGAATCTTAAAAAAAGGGACGAGAATTATGTGCCCACTAACACTGGTAAAGGCGGGGTAAGTGTTTTTGTAAGAGGAACTCCAGGTGCCGACGGCAACATCCAGTTTAAGTATGATCCACTTGGGCGGTTTAGGAAAGACAAGTAATTCTACTTTTCCTGTATCTTCTCATTTTAAAACAACACAATGAGAAATTTACTTGCTTGTCTTCTTGCTGTATCCATTCTAATTCTATCCTCCTGCAAACAGTCCCTAACAGATTCTTCTACTGATCTCAAAAAGTTTTTGTCACCAGTTGACTCAGGTGTGCAGACAGGCGGCGTAAAAATGGTGGAGATAGAAACACCAAAAGGAAAGTTTAAAGTATGGACAAAGCGAATAGGAAACAGTCCAACTATGCGATTGCTATTATTGCACGGCGGTCCTGCATTTACACACGAATATTTTGAATGCTTCGAAAGCTTTTTCCCGGCTGAAGGCATTGAGATAATTGAATACGACCAGCTCGGTTCTTACTACAGCGATCAGCCTGATGACAGCAGCCTTTGGACTACGGAACGCTTTGTGGAAGAGGTTGAACAGGTTAGGAAATCGCTTGGACTTAACAAGGACAACTTCTATGTATTAGGCAGTAGCTGGGGCGGCATTCTTGCTATGGAATATGCCCTAAAGTACCAGGACAATCTGAAGGGCCTAATCATAAGTAACATGATGGCCAGTATTCCTGATTATGAAAAATACAATGGCGTGCTAAGAGCACAAATGAGAAAAACGCTGGTGGATAGCCTGCAGAATTATGAAGCCAGAGGCCAGTTCAAAGACCCCACTTACCAGTCGCGGGTAATGTCGGAATATTATACGAAACACCTCTGTCGTTTACCAGAATGGCCCGATCCTGTTCTACGTTCTTTTAAGCACCTTAACGAGAAAGTTTACGTGCTTATGCAAGGCCCAAGCGAGTTCAAAACAGGTGGCCGGTTAATAACATGGGATCGTAAAGCAGACCTTCCAAAAATAAAAGTGCCTACGCTAACCATAGGCGGCAAGTTTGATACGATGGATCCTGAACACATGAAGTGGATGAGTACGCAGGTACAAAATGGTGATTACCTATACTGCCCCAACGGTAGCCACTTAAGTATGTGGGATGATCAGAAGACTTATATAAATGGAGTTATAAAATTTATAAGAAGTGTTGATGACGGTGGGTTTAAAGGGAAGTAAGCAATAAAGCTTTTAATACCAGCATTAGTATTTCATAGCATCATCGTTGCTGTAGATGTCAACTAATTCGGTAATGGAATTTAAAGTTATAATCACTTTTAATTCTATTAGATGAATTAATAAACACTTACAGCAACGATGCTAAATAGTAGCAAAAAAGCTCGTCTCCAAACCCTAATTAAAATTTAACAACAAAATTTTTACTGATAATCAACTACTTCTACTGCTCTTTGTAAAATTTGTTATGCGAAAGACTCCTTTTTCCGTTGCAACCTCCTACCTTCGCACTCCATTTTAAAAATCCGGTGGGATAGCGCCGGTAAAACTTAAATAAAGAATAATGAGCAAATTACATTTCACAACCAAAAGTGCGAACGAGGCTACCGTGACACGTAACTGGTACGTTGTAGACGGTACTAATCAAACCGTTGGACGCATTTGTGCTAAAATCGCAGCAGTTCTTCGTGGTAAGAACAAGGCGTACTACACTCCACACGTTGACTGTGGTGATTTTGTTATCGTATTAAACTGCGAGAAAGTAAAATTTACCGGTAACAAGTTGGATGAAAAAGAATACATGCACTACACTGGCCACCCTGGTGGACAGAAAGTAGAAATTGCAAAAGACCTTATCAAGCGTCGCCCCGAGGTGATTATTGAAAGAGCTGTAAAAGGAATGCTTCCTAAAAACCGCTTAGGCCGCAAGATGTACAAAAAATTATTCGTGTATGCTGGCGATCAACATCCTCACACTGCACAACAACCTAAGGAACTTAAATTCTAAACCCAATTCCAAATTATTAATAAATGGAAAAGCAAAAAAATGCCGTAGGTCGTCGTAAGGAAGCTGTAACAAGAGTTTTCCTTAGCAAAGGCGGTGGCCAGATCACGATTAACAATAAAGATTACAAAGAATATTTTCCACTGGTTTACTTACAAAACCAGGTTGAACTTCCTTTTAAAACCATTGAAGCAACTGATAAGTTTGATGTAAAGATCAATGCAACTGGTGGTGGAGTTAAAGGACAAGCTGAGGCTGCAAAATTAGGTATTGCACGTGCACTACTTGAAGTTGATCCTGAATTACGCCCTGCACTTAAAGCTGCCGGCCTGCTTAAGCGTGACCCACGTGGTGTAGAACGTAAAAAGCCAGGAAAGAAGAAAGCAAGAAAGAGCTTCCAGTTCAGCAAGCGTTAATCTTACTCAATCAAATTATCAATTTCACCAATTTTCAAATAATTATAAATGGAAAATAACACTTCACTACAGCAGCAGCTTTTGGAGGCCGGCGTACACTTTGGTCACCTTAAGAAGAAGTGGAACCCAAAGATGTTGCCTTACATCTTCGCTGAGAAAAAAGGCATTCACATCATCGATCTTAATAAGACCGTAGAAGGCTTGCAGGAAGCTGCTGCCGCTATGAAGTCTATTGCTAAAAGCGGTAAGAAGATCATGTTTGTTGCAACTAAAAAGCAAGCTAAAGAAATCGTAACCGAAGCAGCAAAGCGTGTAAACATGCCTTACGTAACCGAGCGTTGGTTAGGTGGTATGCTTACCAACTTCAACACAGTTCGTAAGAGCGTGAAGAAAATGCAGAACATCGAAAAAATGTTGGGTGAAGGTGTTGCTGAAAGCTTAACTAAAAAAGAGCGTTTAACACTTACCCGCGATAAAGATAAAATGGAGAAAGTTCTTGGTGGTATCGCCCAATTAGGTCGTGCCCCGGCAGCTTTGTTCCTTGTAGATATTGGACATGAGCACATTGCGCTGGCTGAAGCTAAGCGTCTTGGTATCACAACTTTTGGCATGGTTGATACCAACAGCGATCCAAACAAAGTTGATTTCTCAATTCCTGCGAACGACGATGCTACTAAATCTGTAGCAATCATCACTAACTACATTGCCGCTGCAATCGCTGAAGGACTTGCCGAAAGACAAGCAAACAAAGACGAAGACGGTGTTGATGATGTAGATAACGATGCAGAAAAGAGAGCTGCCCGTTTACAAGCCGAAGCTGAAGGTGAAGCTGCACGTGGTGGAAGAGGTGCTGGTCGCAGTCCGGGAGCAGGTGGTCCTGGTGGTGGTGGCCCTAAGCGTCGCTCAACTGGTGGCGGTCCTGCTGGCGGTGGTCGTCGTCCAGGTGGCCCGGGTGGTCCTCGCTAGTTTGGTTAATGGTTAGATTGGTTGAGTAATTTTTATGTACCCAGCTAATCTGCTACTATTAAACATCGTTGCGTCGCACTCTTGTACTGGCAAAACAGTATTGAGCAATAAATAAAACCACATAGACACATAAGTCACATAGCTATGTGCCTATTGTGCCTATGTGGTTTTTAATTTTCAAATTTCAAATTCATTCATTTTCAAATTATAAATTATGTCAACTGCAACTATAACCGCACAAGATATTAATAAACTACGCCAGGCAACAGGTGCCGGTATGATGGATTGCCGCAAAGCACTTGTTGAAACCAATGGTGATTTTGAAGGCGCTATCGACTGGTTACGTAAGCAAGGCCAAAAAGTGGCCGCAAAACGTAGCGACCGTGAAGCGAAAGAAGGTGTAGTTGTAGCACGTACAACTTTCGATAACAAAACAGGTATTGTACTTACCATCAGTTGCGAAACTGACTTTGTAAGTAAGAATGCTGATTTCGTTGCGTTTGCTACCAGCATTGCTGATGCTGCTATTGCAAACAATGTAAAAAACGTAGAAGAACTAAATGAGGTTACCATCAACGGCACTAAAGTATCAGAACTAATTGACGATAAGCTGACTTCAATAAGCGAAAAAATTGGTATAAGTCGTTTCGAAAGAGTAGAAGCTCCTTATGTTACTTCATACATTCACGGCGCTTATCGCCTGGGGGTTTTGGTAGCTTTTAACAAGACTGCTGAAGAGGCTGGTAAAGACATTGCGATGCAAATTGCAGCGATGAACCCGGTAGCAGTTGATCCTACAAAAGTTCCTGCTGAAACTGTAGAAAGAGAAAGAGCAATTGTAACTGAGCAAATTGCAGCTGATCCTAAAATGGCTGGTAAGCCTTCTGAAATGATCGCTAAAATTGCAGACGGCAAATTGAACGCCTTCTTTAAAGAACAAACATTACTTGCTCAGCCTTATGTAAAAGATAACAGCAAGAGTGTAGGTGAATTCTTAAAGAGTATTGACGGAGAATTAGAGGTTGTTGAGTTTAGAAGAGTGGCATTAGGACAATAATAATGTTTTCAAAAGTATATGAAACGGGAGCTCAAAAGGCTTCCGTTTTTTTGTGACATGGGTAAAAGTTGGAGGTGCTGAACAGCTTCGCATTTGCTGATAATTCTGATAGGCAACTAAAGTTCCCTTAAAGATGTCTTACCTATTCTTAATTCCCTCGAAAGTTGTTGAGTTTGGATAGTTAGTACAAGAGTGCGACGCAAGAAAAGCTAAATAGGGAGTATAACGGTTGGCCCAAAAAGAAACATTGTAAAGTTTGGGCTCCAAGGGCAAAGTAGGTAACTGAGCAATAATAAAAATTGACGGTGCAATTAGGAAAAGATGAAACTTTACTTAGCGGTTAAGACTAGCCTTTAAATATCTGATTAATTGTAATTGAACCGGTTTAGGAAAATGATTAATAGTTACCTTTCCCTTTGCGGTATTAACCAGTTAGCGTGAGCGAAGCCGCTATCTAAAAAGACAAAGCTTACACAATATTGGATATTACGATGTGTAGGTAAAAAAGTACTTTTTACCTGAACTAATATAGAGAACCAAAGTTTTATGCGTTGGAAACCGTTCCTTTTTTTGGTGGCTTTTTTAATACTTGGGCTGCAGCAATTGTCTTCCCAAAATCTATCGAACCGTGGAAAGGAGTTTTGGTTAGGTTATGGACATAACAGCTTATTTAATATCACTCCTATAAACAGCCAGCAACTTGTAATTTATTTGAGCACAGAAGAGGCTGCAAATGTTACTGTTTCTGTTAATGGGACCAGCTTTTCTCAAAACTATAATATTCCTGCAAATACGGTAAGACAAACTGTTGAAATACCAAAGTCGGGGGTAAACGATGCAAGAATATTAACTGAAGGACTCAACTCGAGAGGTATACATATTGTTAGTGATGTGCCTATTGTGGCGTATGCACACCAATACGGCGAGAGCTCGTCGGGGGCTACTATGCTAATGCCTGTAGAAACTTTTGGTTACACCTACTATTCTTTAAATTATTCACAAAAAACAAATAGCTCGTCGCCGGCTTATTCGTGGTTTTTTATAGTAGCCAGTGAAAATAATACAAGAGTTGAGATTACGCCATCGGTGCCAACCCAAGGTGGAAGGCCTGAAAATCAAATTTTCACCGTTAATTTAAACAAGGGGCAAATTTATAATGTATTCGGCCGGACTTCTGGAATTTTTGGACAGGATTTGACAGGCAGTAAAATCAAATCTATCGCCGGCTCAGACGGAAAGTGTCACCCTATTGGTGTTTTTTCAGGAGCTAGTAGAATGGTTATTTGCGGTACGAGTGGCGAGTTCATGCAGCAGCAAATTTTTCCAGCCAGCGCATGGGGAACTAAGTATCTTACTTACTCGTCGATTAATACAAACAACATAGGTGTAAGCAATACCAATTTCTATAGGGTAGCGGTAAGAGATCCTTCAACAAAAGTGTGGCGAAATGGAGTTGAACTCACTAACCTGATTGACAATTTTTACTACGAATTTTCTACCAGTAGCGGAGATTATATTGAATCAGATAAACCAATTTTAGTAGGTCAGTATGTTCCGTCAATGCAATCCTGCTCTGTATACTCAGGCGATGGAGACCCGGAAATATTTTTTTTAAGCCCGATTGAGCAGGCAATCAATAAAGCTACGTTCTATGCAGCGGCTAACCAGAGTATCACGAATGTGTACGTAAGCATTATTGTTCCAAACGGCGGTCTCAATTCTTTAACTATTGATGGCAACAACAGGTTCGATCTTACACTACCACACCCCCGTAATGCAAATTACCAAATTGTAGTAGAGAGGGTAAATGTTAACCAACAACATACTATTCAAAGTGACTCTGCCTTTACTGCTATCACTTACGGCTTCGGAACCTTCGAAAGCTATGGTTATAATGCAGGCACCCTCGTCAACAATCTTGATGCGCTACCTAACATAGAAAACTCATTAAATACAACCAGTACGAGTGGTTTCACTTGTCCCAAATCTCCCTTTAAGTTTTCTGTTAAGCTAACTTATAAACCTACTCAGATAGTTTGGAAGTTTAGCCAGGTAAGTACAATTGTTCCAAACGTTGATACAACCTTATTAAATCCTATTCCTGTTGACTCTTCGTTTATCGGCAACCGGAAATATTATGAATACCGTCTTCCAAGAGATTATACTTTTAGCGATACAGGTACTTACAACATTCCAATATCTATTACGGCTCCGAATATTGATAACTGCGATAATACAATTACTATTATCTACACTGCCAAGGTTAATGCTCCTCCAAAACCAGATTTTACTTTTAGTTATACAGGCTGTAAATCTGATTCCGCATCGCTCTTCGGTACTGTATTACCAGGTCCGTTTAACATCACCTCCTACAAGTGGACCTTTGATGATGGGACAATAGATAGCTTCAAAAATGTAAAAAAAAAGTTTGCTACACAAGGGAGTCACAATGTAAAGCTTAGGATTATATCAGATAATGGGTGTATTGGGGATACCACTAAACCAGTAGTAACAAGTCCGCCTCCTACTGCCACTTTCGGCATCACACCTTCAACCGGCTGTGGACCTACTACTGTTACTTTCACTGATTCCTCTTCTTATGCGGGCGGACCTATTCAAAATTGGTATTGGAATTTTGGTAATGGGCAAACATTAAATACAAATACTAACGCTGCCCAAACCCAGACTTATGCCGCAGGCACATATATTATTAAACACTTTGCCCAATCAGGGACGTGCCGGGGAGATACTGCAATAAAAACACTTAAAATTTATAGTAAGCCGGTCGCATCTTTTACTGTACCTGCAGGTTGCTTACCTGATAGTTTAGCCCAGTTTATAAACACTACTTCTATTGCCGATAGCCAGGCATTGTCTTATTTATGGAACTTCGGCGACCAGAACGCAACCGCAACTAACCCTAATACTTCAACCTTAGAAAGTCCTACCCATAAATACTCTGCTTACGGCACATACAATGTGACCCTCACGGTAACTACAGCTAATGGTTGCGTTAATACTGTAACTATACCTTTTACAATTGGCGGTTTCTCAGCCGCTATTAATTACAGTATCCAAAATGCGGATGCACTTTGTGTATCAAACCGGGTTCAGTTAACGAATGAAGTAAATGTAACACGTGATTCCGTTTACCGGATTGACCTTTATTGGGATGCGATAGGCCGGGCTACTGTTTTTACCACCGATAATAGTCCTGTTCAAAACGGTGTTTATACGCATGCTTACCCAACCTTTAGTAGCCCTGCAACGGTAGCGTATACAATAAAGATGGTAGTGTATTCGAAGGGTGGATGTATAAGTGAAAAATCTAAGGTCATAACATTACATGCCGTTCCTGTAGTTACTTTTGGTACCCTGCTGGGTGCCTGCGTTAATGCAGCACCGACATCAATTGCGTTGGGTGCTGTATCAAATGGATTAACAGGTACTGGTGTTTATAGTGGCCCTGGTACAACTGCTGCCGGAATCTTTAATCCTGCTATTGCGGGTGTTGGGGTACATACTATTAAATATGAATTCACAACAGCGGGTGGTTGCATAGATTCAGCTAAACGAACTATTAACGTATTTGCTAAGCCAACAGTAAAATGGGGTTTTATAAACTTGTGCGACTCAACTGAATTCTCAGATACGTCTATTATAACAACTGGGAATATAACTAGCTGGAATTGGAATTTTGGAGACGCTACCAGCGAGGTAAGGACAAGCGGGGCTAGTTTTAGGAAAATATACAGGTCGGCCGGAACTTATGATGCGAGCTTATTTGTTTTAAGCAATAATGGTTGTTCAAGTGATACTTCCACGAAGCCCATTACCATTAATCCGGTGCCGGTTCCTGCATTTACCGTGGCAAACGAAAATTCATTGTGTTCGCAGAACCAAGTGGCCCTGACAAATGTTACAAGCCTTGGTACTGATGTTATAAACAAGTTGGAAATCTATTGGGACTTCGCGAATCAACCAACGGTTGCAGAAACACACAACAGTCCTGCAGCAAATGCACGATACACTCACCAGTATGCAACTTTTACCGCACCCGAAAGCAAAACGGTTACTATAAAATGGGTGATGTACACTCGTGGTAGCTGCATTACCGAGCAAACAAAAACAATAACCTTACACGCTCTTCCCGTTCTTTCTTTTAGTAGGCTTGCAAGTCTTTGTTTCAACAGTTCACCCTCCTCCGTAGCACAGGCACTGGCTACTAACGGAGTAACTGGCACGGGTGTTTACAGTGGTGCGGGCACTACGCCTTCCGGTAACTTTAATCCTGCTATTGCTGGCGAAGGACAGCATCCCATTACATATACCTTTACTACCATCGGCGGTTGCGTCGACTCCATATCCACCGTTATAAAAGTACTACCGGTACCACGGGCAAATTTTGGCTTTACAAGTGTATGTGTTACCGACTCAACAACTTTCACCGATAGCTCAAGCCTTACTAGTGGTAACATCACTACATGGAATTGGGATTTTAGTGATGGAGAAACGGCTATTAAAAATTCAAACACAGCTTTCAACAAGTTGTACCACAACTCGGGTAGTTTCAACGCAAAACTTACGGTAGTAAGCGATAGCGGCTGTATAAGCGAAACTGTTACTAAACCGGTAATAGTAAACGCAATTCCTTTAGCTAATTTCACTATGTCTTCATCTGTTTGTTTACCGAGTGGGCAGTTGGCCTTTACCAACCGATCAAGCTTACCAGGTGGAGCCGCTTCTGATTTAAATTATGTATGGGATTTTGGTGATGGCTCTTCTACATCTACCAACCCAAATCCTTCGCATACTTATGCCGCTAGTAGTAATTATACTATCAGGTTAACCGTTACCTCGAAAAGCGGTTGCGTAAGTGATACAAGTAAATCCTTTAATGCCTTCCTCCCTAAACCTATAGCTGATTTCAACGTTTTATTGCCGTTTATTTGCCAGGGAATATCATCTGTTTTTACGGATAGCAGTAGTGCGCCAAACAGCACCATTAGCAACTGGAGATGGCAGTTTGGTGATGGCTTTACAAGCAATTCAGAAAATCCTTCTAAAACATACTCTCTTCCTGGCAACTTCGTAGTGAGGTTAACTGTAACCACACCTGAAGGATGTACAGCAGACACGAGCAAACAAATAAAAGTATATGTACAACCGAAGGTAGATGCAGGCACCAATCTTTATATAAATGAGGGCACTTTAACAAACCTATACCCTGTTGTTAACGATACTACCTTACGTTTTTTATGGACACCTGCTACGTACTTGAATAATGATACACTGCTTCGCCCTACCTTAATAAACCCAATGTTTACACAAACCTATAAGCTAACTGCCACAGGCGAGGGAGGATGTACCGCATCGGATACAGTAAGGGTTACAATTCTCAAAAAGCTAAATGTACCCAATGCCTTCTCTCCAAACGGCGATGGTATTAACGATACCTGGAATATTCAGAACCTGTCTGATTATCCTGGTAGCGTGCTCGAATTATTTAACCGCTACGGCCAAAGGGTTTACCAGACTTACAACTTTAGCAAGCCATGGGATGGTACCCTCAATGGCACTACTTTACCTGTGGGAGTCTACTATTACATCATCGATTTAAAACAACCCGGGGCTACAAAAATGGTGGGTTCGGTAACGCTTCTACGGTAATATCCTTTTCACTTTATACTTTTAAAAGGGGCTTTGCTGCCCCTTTTATTTTTACCGTGTTTTTTTACACACTTACTGAAGTAATATAATTTTGGTTGCCAACTATATATTACTATTCAACATCGTTGTGTCACTCACTTGTACTTTTAAACCATACTCGCCGCTCCTTTAAATAAAAACACTACTACTTCAGCTTCATGTAAAAAGCATTAGCCGGTTGGAGGAGTTTAACAAAAAATAAGAAAAGCTAAATAGTAGCACTACCGATGAACGGAATGCGACGCAACGATGCTTAACAGCAGTGTTAATGTTGGTCACACTATTTCCTCGCCAATAATTAAGGTATTTAGAAGTTGTAAAAACACATCATTATATTTTTTTGAATGCGTACAATTAATTACATGTAAATAACTAAGCAATAATTCGAAACGGGAAGCGAAAAGAAATGTTTGTTTAAAAAGAAGTAGCAAATAATACAACAGGCCCGGGAAACGTTATGTATGCAAGAAGAAGGTTGTTCTTATCCCCAATATCCTAATATGACAATTTTGATCGCCGAGGATGATACACTCATCCTAAGGACACTTGATCTCTACCTGAAGAGAAATGGCTACGACGTGCTAGGCTGTGTAGATGGCCATGATGCTATGAAAAAAATAGCCCTTCACAATCCCGATCTTATTATTGCCAACGTAATGCTCCCCTATTTCTCAGGGCTTAAAATGATTGGCAAACTTAAACTTAGCGGTAACACTACTCCAATAATTGTTATATCGGCAATTGGACAACAATCAGTTGTTGAGGAGGCCATGCAACTAGGCGCCAACGATTATATATTGAAGCCGTTTAACCTTGAGGAGCTAAGAGCACGAATAGAACACTTTGCTAAACTTATTTCTATTTAGCAACTCCTTGCAAACTATTACTTCATATAAAGGTTTAAGCACTTTCCTGTTTCAGGTTACTGGTTTTGAGACAAACTTTTCGAGGCATGTTTCCCCGTATATGATATATAAAATTGCCTTTGCTTTAGCATGTGTTACGCTGTTTATTGTTGCATGTACTTATGCGTACCTGTACAAAAATAAAAAGAGGTTCTTTTTTAGAAAAGGTGTTACCGAAAGCCTTGAGACCTGGATTACACAGGTTATATTAGGAGATACCTTAGAAAAATTAGATGAATTTAAAATACCTGATGAGTTCGAGAGATTGTTGTTTAACCCAACTGCCCGGCAAGTGATGATTGAGGAATTGGTAAGACATAAGAAAAGCTTTTCGGGCAATCTTTCAAAAAATATTATAAGACTATATTATCAAATAGGTCTTAATGTTGATTCTATTAATAAATTGGATGATAAACGGCCGCATATAAGGTGCCAGGGTATACACGAGTTGTATATGATGGAGCAAACGAGCGAGTTGCACAAGTTGTACAAATACACCAACAGCATTAATAAAGATGTACGGGCTGAAGCCCAAACTGCAGTTGTACAATGGTTCGGTTTTAAAGGGTTGCGCTTCTTAAATGTTATATCAGTACCCCTTACTGAATTTCAGCAAATTCAGCTACTGGAATTATTAAGAAACATACCCTTTACTGGTCTTCCTGATTTAAATAAATGGCTTGGTTCACCTAATGATACGGTAGTTATTTTTGCCCTTAAGCTCGCTGAGCACTATAAGCAATCGCAGGTACATAATAATGTTGCCAGTTGCCTCAGGCATAAAAATGAAGCAGTAAGATTACAGGCAGTAAAAACTTTGGTGAAAATTGGAGGGCCTTCTATAACAGTATTATTAATCGAGATTTATCCTTCTGAAACTTTAAGTAACCGCCTTAATATCCTGGACAAGCTAAAGCATGTAGCCACCGAAAAAGAGATAGATTTTTTGATAGAACAACTGCACCAACCTAATGAACTTTTACAGATAGCCGCTGCTACTGCCCTTGGCCATAGTTCACAACAGGGGTGGGAGTTACTACAGCTTAAAAGCTTTGAGGAACCCAAAATTTACAAAACGATTTATTTACACGTAAAAGCACTTTTAAAGAAATAATGTGGCTAGCTCATTTATACGACTTTATTACTTATGCCGTCTTAACTTACTTGGCCGTACAAATACTGCTTTATGTTCTCATAGCCTTTTTTTCGCTTCGAGCTACACGTGGTTATATTAACAGGAATAGTTTTGTCGATTATAAACTACTTGCTGTTTCACCATATGCTCCTACTATAAGTATTCTTGCCCCCGCTTACAACAAAGGCGCAAATATTATTGAAAACGTACGCTCATTACTTTCTATTTATTACAATAACCTAGAAGTAATTATAATAAACGATGGAAGTAAGGATGATAGCCTGCTTCAATTAATAGAAGCCTACCAATTACAAAAGGTAAATTACTTTGTCAGCTATCAAATACAAACTAAAGAGGTAAGGGGTGTTTACAAAAGCAAGAATCCTATCTACAGAAAATTGCTTGTTGTTGATAAAGTAAACGGTGGTAAAGCAGATGCATTAAATGTTGGAATCAACCTGGCAAGCAACGATTATATTGTTTGTATTGATGTTGATTGTGTATTAGAGCAAGATGCTTTACTAAAGTTAATGAAGCCTTTTTTAGAAACTACCCGTGAGAAGGTGATTGCTAGCGGCGGTGTAGTACGTATTGCCAATTCATGTAGCATTCAACATGGCCGTCTTTTAAAAATAAACCTGCCTACCCAATACCTGCCACGCATGCAAACGCTTGAATATATAAGAGCATTTTTGTTAGGACGTATGGCATGGAGCAGGATCAATGGCTTATTACTTATCTCGGGTGCCTTTGGTGCTTTGGACAAAGAGATCGCAATAAAAGTTGGAGGCTATAACCCCAAAACAGTAGGGGAAGACATGGAACTTGTAGTACGTATGCGCCGCTACATGGAAGAAACAAAGCAACCTTATAAAGTAGCATTTATTCCCGACCCACTTTGTTGGACGCAAGCTCCATCGAACTTTAAAATTTTAGGAAGGCAACGAAACAGATGGATGCGCGGTACAATTGAAACCCTTGGGCTGCACAAAAAAATGTTCTTCAATCCTCGCTACGGTATTCTTGGCTTACTATGCTATCCATACTGGTTTTTCTTCGAATTGTGCGCACCTGCCGTGGAGGTTCTTAGTCTCACTGCATTTGTTCTAATGGCATTAACTGGTGGCATAAATTGGCAAATGCTTGTGTCCTGCCTAGCATTCATTATTAGCTTTGGCTACATGTATTCTGCCTTTGCCATTTACATCGAAGTGAAAACATTCAATCAATACAATAGAAAAACGGATATAATAAAGCTCTTGCTAACCGGGCTTTTAGAGCCGTTTGTATACCATCCATTTGGTACGTGGAGCGGTGTAAAAGGCTACATTGATAAGCTAAGAAAAAAATCAGTTTGGGGCGAATTAGCGCACCAGGGCTTAAATAAAATCCCCTCAACAATTGTTTCTGTTACCATTCCAGCAACAGTTATTATGCCTGCACGAACCGTTATTGTCTCTAAACACGCTTAAGTTTACAAAATTATTTTGTAGCCGGCAGAGTATCTTTCTTCAATAGCCGTTGCGTCGCACTCTTGTACTTTTTTAATTCTATTGGGCAAAGCTCGTGTTGTAAAGTAAATTATACAAAAAATATGCTACTGGCTCTGCTTACACCTAAACAGAAGATGTGAATGTAAAATGCAAGGGTTGAAATGGGAAGATCAAAAATGATATGACTTTGAACTGAGCGTAGCAACGATGCTAAACCGGAGCGTTGCTGCAGGCAACTAAAGTATTCTTTACAATACTTACTTTAAAAAAAATTGTTTTGTAAAACAATCAATAAATAAAAAGGTGTTTCCTAAAAAAAGGGCTTTACTGCTGGTAGATGAATTCACATTGCCATAAAAAGGGGGGCCTTAGTATTGCCAACCACTCTTTAGTAACATAAGCGATTGTTCAACCCATTCTAAATGCTTTATTATCTTTAGTGAATACCAAACGCTGGTCATGGAAATTCTCACACTCCTCTTAGTATTTATTATACTTTTTGTGCTCATTTCGTTTAAGAACGACCTGGGTGCAAGAACCGGAAACCTCGAACAGGAGATAAAAAAGCTCCGGCAAAAATTGGAGGACCTTTCAACTATTACTCCGCCTCCAATAAAAACTCCCACTAAGAAAGAATGGAAATCAGGCTTCAAAGAGGAAGAAGTTCCGGAGATTAAAGAGACAGTTGAAGATGTTCCTGCCTGGCAGCAGGTACAAAAAGAAAGTGAAGCACTTCAATCAATAGAAACATTTACACCAGCACCAATACCTGAACAACCAAAACCAATATATGACCCTTCACCTTCTTTTTTTGAGCGGCATCCTGACCTGGAGAGGTTTATAGGTGAAAATCTTGCGGGTAAAATTGGTATCGGCATTCTTGTTCTCGCTATAGGCTATTTCGTAAAATATGCTATCGACAATGATTGGATTGGCGTGATTGGTAGGGTGGCAATTGGTGTTGTATGCGGTGGCATCCTCATTGGCCTTGCGCATAAAATGCGGAACTCATATAAGGCTTTCAGCTCGGTGTTAGTTGGTGGAGGTTTAGCCGTTTTATATTTCACCATTGCCCTGGGCTATCACCAATTTCACTTGTTTAGCCAGCCGGTAGCTTTTGTAATAATGCTTGTTATCACTTCATTTGCTGTTTTACTTTCTATACTTTACGACCGGCAGGAAGTGGCCATTATTGCACTCGTGGGTGGTTTTGCTACACCTTTTATCGTAACAGACGGCAGCGGTAATTATAAATCGTTGTTTACCTACCTTATTATTCTTAATACCGGTTTACTTGTAATTGCGTATCGTAAAGCATGGCGGTTGTTGAATGTGCTTGCATTCATCTTTACTGTTATTTTAAGCGGAGCCTGGTTGCTTTTATTACCCGATAAAGAACCTGCTGCAACTTATGTTAATGCCTTAATCTTCTTCACCGTTTTTTATCTGCTGTTTTATAGTATCAACATTGCGCACAACATAAAAGAGAATAAAAAATTTATTGCAAGCGACTTTGGAATCCTGCTCGCAAATACTGCTTTATATTTTTCTGCAGGCATGTACTGCTTAAACAGCATGCAGGCTGATAATTGGTTTGGATTATTTAGTGCAGCAATGGCCATATTTAACCTTGCCATCTCTTATTATTTGTTCAAAAGAAGAGCTGCTGACATCAATATTCTTTACTTGCTAATTGGCATCACACTCACTTTCGTTTCTCTAACCGCACCACTCCAATTGAACGGAAGCTACATCACCTTATTCTGGGCCTCAGAATGCGTGCTGCTGTATTGGTTATATCAAAAGTCAAAAATCCCAATTGTCCGGATAGCATCACTTATTGTTTGGGGAGCAATGTTGCTTAGTTTGTTCATGGACTGGAACAACGTTTACGCTAATTCAATTGGGTTAAGAATAGTTTTCAACCGGGGGTTTATTACTTCTGTATATGCAGCAGTAGCAAGCTATATTCTATTCTTCTTAATGAGGCGTGAAGCGAGTTCGCATCTGCCACCAACACTTACTGCAAAGGTGAAACTAGTAGCTGTAGTGCTTTTATATATTGGAGACTTGCTGGAGATACTACACCAGTTCCAAGCGTATTATCCGCAAGATCCTTTCGATAATGTGTCCCTCCATATTTATACTTCGCTATTTGTAATAATAACTATTTCTGTTGATGAGAGATATTCCTCAAACCCGCTTCCAAGTCTTATTAAGCTATTAATGCTTGCAGCAACTTTCCTTATTTTTATTGCAACCACCCAATACAGTTATACCATACAGGAAAATGCTTTAATGCATGAGCGGAACAACGGTCTTTACATCTTTTCTTTACTCTTATCCGCTATTGCAACCGCATTGGTCCTATACAAGATGATACAGGTAATACGAAGAAGTAGTTTGATCAATGACAGTCTGAATGGTTTAACATGGGCGGTGTGCATCATGGTAATAATTTATGTAAGCATCGAGGCTAGCCTGTTATCCAACTCATTATTCTATTCTAAAACATTATCGATTGAGGAAACGCAAAGAGTATTTATTAAAGCCGTCTTGCCAATTTTATGGGGATTAAGTTCGTTTTTATTTATGTGGCTAGGAATGAGACATAAGTATCCACCGCTTCGTATAGTTTCACTTTCCCTGTTTACACTTACTCTTGCCAAGCTTTTCATGTATGATATTCGTAACATACCTGTTGCAGGTAAAATTGCTGCATTCTTTTGCCTCGGTGTTATATTATTGGTGGTATCATTTATGTATCAGCGTTTAAAGAAAATAATTATTGAAGATGAAAAAAAGGCTAGTGCTTAAATTGTTTGCTACTGTTATTTTATTGTTCGTTACTACTGAAAGTTCGGCTCAACAGTTTAAATACAAGATGTCTTTAGGAACCGTTGATTCCACTTTTTTTTACCGCATAGTACTCTCACCAGAAGTAATTGCAAAGTCTAACGCAACTTTAAGCGACATAAGAGTTCTAGACGAAGAAGGTAAAGAGCAGCCCTACATTATTAAGGCTGCTGCGCCTGTGTTTAAAGAAGCAAGCTTTATCGAATTCCCGATAATAAGTAAAGAGCGTGAAGCAGATAAACAAGCACATGTTGTAGTTAAGAACACGCAAACCAGTGTTATAAATCACTTGTTGTTATTTATAAAAAATACAGAGGCTAAGCGAAACGTAACCATCAGCGGAAGTGAAGATCAGACGAAGTGGTATGTTATAAAAGAGAACATAGCGCTCGATAATTATTACCAGGAAGGCAACGGAGAATCATTTATTCAATCAGTAGCATTTCCATCTATACACTACCAATATTTTAAGATTACTATTTTAGGCAAAGACATTTTACCCGTAGACATTTTGAAAGCGGGCATATACAACGAAACAAAATTGCCGGGTACGTATAACGAACTTCCAACTCCTGCTATGAACCCGAGGGATAGTAGCGATAAGAAAAGTTATATTCATCTATCTTTCAATGATACCTACCTGGTTGATAAGTTAGACCTCTCCGTAGACGGTGCTAAATTTTACAAACGTGCTATTTCCATTTATCCCGGTAGTCTCAATAATTCTACGGCCATAAACTACACGCTGTCATCCAACGAAGAAGCTTCATTCCCTGTCGGTTTCAAAGTAAAAGAACTCTGGCTCGTTATCGATAATGAAGATAACCCGCCACTAAAAATTACTAATATTTCAGCCGGGCAATTAAACAAGTACTTATTGTGTCACTTAGAAAAAGGAAAATCTTACAGTCTTGTTTTTGGTGACAGCACTGCAAAAATTCCTAACTACGACCTTCAATTTTTCAAAGACAGCATCCCGCGAAACGTTTTAGAGATCACTCCGGTCAGGCTTGAAACTTATATGCATACTGATGCAGCGAAAAAGAATATTTTCAATAGCCCTGCCTTCCTTTGGAGCGTTATTGCTGTTGTTCTTGCTTTCCTTTTATACGCATCGTATAAGTTAATGCGTGATGTAGAAAGTAAAAAGGCGAAGGATAAAAATGCTTAAGTAAATCGCTAAGCTTTTATAAAGAATTATTGTTGACCAGCACTGGCCTTTCATAGCATCATCGTTGTGTCACTCACTGGTACTACAAATCTTTTGATGAACAATAAGAAAGAAGACACTAACTACTTGTACACGGTGTTGCATAATTAAGCATTTGAACATTGCATCTACCCTAATTCACTTCATTGCAAATAATCGTAAAACCGCTTACCTTCATAAACAAACTACCCAAGCAAGTTCAACCTATTGGTATACTCTTTCACCATTAAAACCAGAAACTATGAAACTCATATTTGTCGCATTCCTACTTTCAAGTTTTATCGTTCCTGGTGATGAAAGTTTTAAATCACTTTCAGCACTGCAAGGCCTTTGGAAAATGGAAACGCGGCAAGGAGCAATTTATGAAGAATGGCGAAAGGTAAACGGCCAGCTCTTAAAAGGAAGAAGCTATAAAATAAATGGAACGGATACCGTAGTTACTGAACAAGTTGACTTGAAAAAAGATAAAGACAATTTATTTTATATTGTATCTGTTCCTAATCAAAACAAGGAGAAGCCTGTGTCATTCACACTTGTTAGCAGCAACACAAAACGTTTTGTTTTTGAAAACAAAAAACATGATTTCCCTCAAAGAATTATTTACAGTTTTGTTTCAAGCGATAGTATAGTAGCAAGAATTGAAGGAACCGTAGAAGGCAAAGCAGAGTCTGCTGATTTCTATTTCAAAAGAATTAAGTAGCGCTTACAGTAGAGCAATTTTTATGTTGAATAAGGAACAAAACGTACAAGAGTGCGACGCAACAACTGCTTCATTTATATTCTAAAGCTTGGTACAAAAAGCTTCTTAAAAAGCACAACAAGGGATAAACAAAAAGGACCCCCGAAGCAGTCCCTTTTAAATTTTTTTATAGCTCTTTAGACGGCTCTTCATCTTCCATTTTCTCCGGCCGCATTTGTGGAAACAACAACACATCCTGTATGCTCGGCTGGTTCGTCATCAACATACAAAGACGGTCGATACCAATACCAATTCCACTTGTTGGAGGCATACCGTATTCTAAGGCACGCAAGAAATCATAGTCAATAAACATAGCCTCATCATCACCTCTTTCCATCAACTTTGCCTGCTCTTCAAAACGTTCGCGCTGGTCAATTGGGTCGTTCAACTCAGTGTATGCATTGGCTATTTCTTTACCATTAACCATTAACTCAAAACGTTCTACTACGCCGGGCTTGCTACGATGTTTCTTGGTGAGCGGACTCATCTCAACAGGGTAGTCAATAATAAAAGTCGGTTGTATAAACTTGCCTTCGGCCTTCTCACCAAATAACTCATCAATCAACTTTCCTTTACCCATGCTAGCATCATGTTTTAAATGCAATTGCTTGCATAAATCGCGAAGCTGGTCCTCGTTCATTTCACTAACATCGGTGCCTGTATGTTCCTTGATCGCATCGTAAATACTTATGCGACGGTAAGGCGCTTTAAAATCAATTTCAGTATCTCCAACTGTTACTTTGGTAGTGCCATTTGTTGCAATTGCAATGCGTTCCATCAACTGCTCAGTAATGTCCATCATCCACTCATAATCTTTGTACGCAGTATAAAACTCGAGCACAGTAAACTCAGGATTGTGCGTTCTATCCATGCCCTCATTACGAAAGTTGCGACTGAATTCGTACACCCAATCAAAGCCACCAACTATTAATCTTTTTAAATAAAGCTCGTTAGCAATCCGCATATAAAAAGGAACATCCAACGCATTATGATGTGTAATGAAAGGCTTTGCAGCAGCACCACCAGGTATAGATTGCAACACCGGCGTATCAACTTCCAATGCACCACGTTCATTTAAAAATTCGCGAATAGCGTTCATCAATTTTGTTCGCTTCACAAACACTTCCTTTACGTGTGGGTTCACAACAAGGTCGGCATAACGTTGCCGGTAACGAAACTCGGGGTCAGTAACTGCATCAAAGGTGTGGCCTTCTGCTTCTTTTACAACGGGCAGTGGCTTAAGTGCTTTGGTTAGCAAAATAAACTCACTTACATGTATCGAAATTTCGCCAACCTTTGTAGTAAACACGTAACCCTTCACCCCAATAATGTCACCAATATCAAGTAGTTTTTTCCAAACCTGGTCGTACATCGTTTTATCCTCGCCGGGGCAAACTTCATCACGCTTCACATAAATCTGTATTTTTCCAATGCTATCCTGCAACACAGCAAACGAAGCTTTTCCCATGTCGCGCACACCCATTATTCTTCCCGCAAGGCACACATTGGCAAAGTCAGCCTTGTTTTCCTCGCCCTTAAAATTTTCTTTTATGTTATTTGTTGTTGCGTTAACAGGATACAACGCCGCCGGAAAAGCATCGATGCCAAGCTTTTGCAGTTCCGCTAATTTTCCCCTCCGTATCAGTTCCTGCTCAGATAAATGTTGACTCATAACTCTTAATTAAAGAAGCGCAAAATTAGCGCTTGACAGCCAATAATTACTTAGTTAATGAAAAGAGGGATTCTTATGTAGCCATCATTTGTAATCCTACTCATCATCCTTGCGTCGCACACTTGTACAGTTTATTCATTAGAAGCTTTGGTAAGAAACTTAAGCTCTCTTAAACTTTACACTAAGAGCATTATACGAAAAGCGGCAATTGCAAAATTGTTAATTAAAATACAATAAGCGATTAAACTTCTATCACTATTAAAAGTCGAAGAAGCAGGCTTAACTTTAAAGGACTAAGAAGCTGCCACAAAGCAAACAGTATCATTAATCTTCATTTGCCATGAAATCTTTTTTTGTTGTGCTCGTTTTCTCTTTAGGTGTTATGCCTTTGTGCTCGTTCTATACTGATGGCAATAAGGTTGACAAAACCTTTTCCTTCCCTTATAAAAAAGCACGACTTACCGAAAGAGAAGCAGCAGCACATTTATTAAGTCGCTTTACTTACGGCCCCACTCCCGAAGAAATAGATGTGGTACTAAAAGTTGGTCTTGAAGCATGGTTTGTAGAGCAGTTGAATGCAGGCCTGAAAGACGAAACTTTAAACTCAATGCTTAGTAATTATGATGCATTAAACCTAAGTAATGCAGAAGTACTTAAGATCTTCCCGAAAGTAGCGCAGCTTAGAAAGATGGCCATAAAAGATGGAGTAATGGATAAAGATTCTATAGATGTTGAAAAGAAAGAGTACCGTGATGAATTGAAAGATTACATGCACCAAAACGGTTATAAGCCCCAACAGGAACTCTTCAGGCAATTAATAAATCAAAAGATACTAAGGGCTACTTATACCAATAACCAGTTACAGGAAGTGCTTACCGATTTTTGGTTTAACCACTTTAATGTGTCAATTACAAAAAACCAGTCAGCTGAATTTATACCCGCCTACGAAAGAGATGTTATTCGCCCCAATGTCTTTGGCAAGTTCGAAACTATTTTATTGGCTACAGCTAAGTCTCCCGCCATGTTAACCTACCTCGACAACTTTAGCAGTGCAGGAGTAACTGGAGATATTGAAATGATGGGAAATCCACAGGCTAGAAAAAGACTAATGGCGCAAATGGAAAGCCGAATGGGTGATAGCGCAAAAAAGGTTTTAAATAAAGTACAGCAGGCAAAAAAGAACCAGGGCTTAAACGAAAACTATGCCCGTGAAGTAATGGAATTGCACACACTCGGTGTTGATGGTGGCTATACCCAGCAAGATGTAACGCAAGCAGCCCGTGTATTAACCGGTTGGACAATGTACCCGATACATGATTATGGTGGAGTAGGTGCTATGAAAAAAGTAGTGGACAAGATTGGTGAAGATGGCCTAACTAAAAGAGGCTTTGTACATGAAGGAGATTTTCTTTTTGCAGCAAATCGTCACGATACCAAAGAAAAGGTTGTTCTTGGGAAAAAATTTGCGGCAGGTGGCGGATACGAAGAAGGCGTTAAACTTTTAAAGATGCTTGCACACCATAAAGCAACCGCTCAGTTTATTTCTAAAAAGATTGCTGTTCGTTTTGTAAACGACAACCCGCCACAAAGACTGGTTGATGAAATGGCAAAAACATTTACTGAAAAAGATGGCGACATCAGGCAGGTGCTAATTACTATGGCGACCTCTCCTGAATTCTGGAGCAAAGAAGCGATAAGGGAAAAAACAAAATCGCCGTTTGAATTAGTAATAAGCAGCGTACGTGCTGTTAATGCCGAAATTAAACAACCTTACCAATTATTCAATTGGGTGAACAGGATGGGACAAAAAATGTATTTCTACCAGGCGCCAACCGGCTTTCCTGATAAAGGACAATACTGGATAAACACAGGCGCATTATTAAACCGTATGAACTTTGGTTTAGCATTGGCTTCCCAGCGTATTACTGGAGTAAAAATAAACCTTGCAGGGCTTAATAATAACCGAGAGCCGGAAAGTGCAGAACACGCATTGGAGGTGTACAGCAAAATTATAATGCCCGAACGTAAATTAGGAGAAACGATTAAAAGACTTTCTCCAATGCTAAACGAGCCAGACTTAGTTAAGAAGATTGATGAGGCTGCCAACAAAGCAACCGTGTCGCAACAGCAGATGAATATGGTGGATGAAGATGCCGTGATGATGGATGAAATGCAGGGAAAAGGAAAGAAAGAAAACGGTAGCGAAAAGGAAAATTCAGGCAAGAAGGGAAACAAGCAAATGGATTTTGCAGCAATGCAAACCTCAACTGGCAATAATTCAATGCTAGCACAAGTCGTGGGGATTATTATTGGTTCGCCGGAATTTCAGAGAAGATAAAGCAGCCCCCAAGCCCCTAAAGGGGGTTAAAAGACAAGAACGATTTTGCTGCTTTTCTTGTTACCGTACAAGAGTGCGACGCAAGGATGTTTAATAGAAATTCTACTGCCTACACAACTCATAATACTGTCGAAAAAATAATAGCTATGGTATCAAGAAGAGGGTTTATAAAATCAGGTGGATTAGCACTTTTTGGAATAGGAATTGGCGGAGTGCCATCGTTTATTGCAAGCGCGGCAAACAGCGATAAGATTATCAGTCCTTATAAAAGGAAGAAAATTTTTGTAACTATTTTTCAGCGTGGCGCAATGGACGGATTGATGGCCGTAACGCCGTTTACTGACCAATACCTGAAAGCTGCACGGCCTACCTTGTTTATGTCTGCAGCAAAAGGTTCATCGGATTCTCCGCTTATTGACCTTGACGGCCATTTTGGTCTTCACCCGGCTATGAAATCTTTTGAAAACCTGTTTCGTGAAAAGCGACTTGGTATTGTTCACGGCATCGGTTCTCCTAACAACACCCGTTCGCATTTTGATGCACAGGATTATATGGAATCAGGAACACCTTTCCGAAAAGGTACACCAAGTGGCTGGCTAAACCGAGCTGTTGGATTGATGGGTCATGACGCTACACCTTTCCGTGCGGTTAGTCTTACCTCGAGTTTGCCACGTTCGTTTTATGGCGATAATCCTTCGGTAGCTATTAACAATCTGCAAGACTTTGCTATACAGGTTAGGGGCAACCAGGCAGGCGCAAACCTTGCTTCAAAAAGCTTTGAAGACTTGTATGACAAAACCACTTCTGGGCTATTAAAAGAGACTGGTAAAGAAAGTTTTGATGCCCTGAAAATATTGCAGAAAACCGATACTAAAAATTATACGCCTTCTAATAATGCTGTTTATCCAAATAGTCCGTTAGGTAACTCGATGAAGCAGATTGCGCAATTGATAAAAATGGATGTTGGTGTAGAAGTTGCGTTTGCAGAATCGGGCGGATGGGATACACACTTTAACCAGGGCCGTGAGCAAGGGGTTTTTGCTCGCAACGTCACCGACCTTTCAAACAGCATCACTGCTTTTTGGACGGATATGTACCAATACCAGGATGACCTTACCGTGATGACGATGACAGAATTCGGACGTACCGTAAAACAAAATGGTACCGGTGGAACTGACCACGGTCGTGCGTCTTGTAACTTTATTTTAGGTAATGATGTTAATGGCGGAATTGTTCACGGCACCGTAAATCCTTTAGCTATAGAAAACCTTGAAGATGGACGGGACCTTGTAGTTACCACTGACTTTAGAAGTGTATTTAGCGAAGTGGCAAGCAAGCATTTAAAGATAAATAACGACAGCGTGCTGTTCCCCGATTGGACCGGTAAGAGGCTGGGAGTGATGAAAGCATAAATCGCTTTCCTGTAAAAACCTTACTAAAAAGCCTTCATGCATCAACTGCATGAAGGCTTTTTATTTATGCTGAATAAGGGAAAAAATAATTATACCAGCCTCGGTATTTCATAGCATCATCGTTGCGTCGCAATCACTTAGTCTATTGTGCTTATGGCATCTTTGTTAACTGGTCGGCCTGCTTATAAACCTTACCATCCTTCATAACAAAACTTACCTTCTCCATTAAAGTGATGTCTTTTAATGGGTCGCCGGCTACTGCAATAATATCAGCCATTTTTCCTTTTTCAATAGAACCAAGCTCATCAGAAGCACCCAATAAATCGGCAGCATTAACTGTAGCTGAAATAATTGTTTCTATTGCGGGCATTCCACCTTCAACCATGTAGCCGAACTCTTTACCGTTTTTACCATGCATGTAAACACCTGCATCGGTTCCGAATGCAATTTTTACTCCCGCTTTATAAGCTCTTCCAAAGGTGGCCTGGATTTTTGAACCAATAGCAAGTGCTTTGGGCGTAACTACATCAGGATAATAGCCGGGCTTTTTTGCCGAGTCGGCAACTGATTTTCCTGCAGTAATAGTAGGAACATAGTAAGTACTAAACTTCTTCATGAGTGTCATTGTCTCATCGTCCATGTACGTACCGTGCTCAATAGAGTTAACACCTGCTTTTACGGCTCTTTTCATTGCCTCTGCTCCGTGGCAGTGGGCGGCTACTTTAAAACCATAGTCTTTTGCTGTTGATATAATAGCTGCCAACTCATCATCTGTAAACTGTGGGTTTTCTCCACTCTTTGCCATACTTAAAACGCCACCTGAGGCTGTTATTTTAATTAAATCAGATCCTTCTTTGTATCGCTGTCTTACTGCCTTTCTGCATTCATCTGCTCCGTTTGCAACACCTGCTTCTGGTCCCGGGTCTCCCATCAAATCTTTCCTGTAACCATTTGTTGGGTCTGCGTGTCCGCCGGTTGTTGCTATAGATTTACCTGCTGTATAAATGCGTGGGCCTTTTATAGTTCCTCGCCTGATGGCATTGCGTAACGAAATGTTTACGCCGCTTCCTCCGAGGTCTCTTACTGTGGTGAAGCCTGCGTTTAAAGTACGTTCAACATAAACAACCGATTTAAATGCAATGTCGCCAACGTTGTCTGTAAACTCATCCATGTATTGTGAAGGGCTTGTTTCTCCTTCAACATGCACATGCATATCAATTAGTCCCGGCATTACTGTGCTATTCTTTAAGTCTATCAATTTATCTAATGCAGTAGGCTGAACATAACCTGTTCTTACATCACTTATTTTATTGCCTACAATTATTACAGACATTGTTTCCAGCACCTTTTTGTTTTTTACATCAATTAGTTTTCCGCAGTGTAAAATGGTTTGTTGGGCGTAAGAAAAAGGGCTTGTAAGTAACATGGCAAGCACGAGGGAAAAAGCTCTGATCATAAGTAGATTTTGAATTAGCAGTTTGATTTGTAAGATGAAAGTAAGTAAAAACAGTTAACCTAGCTCTCTGTAATACTGCTGACTGTGTGCAGGTTTTAATAAGCTGATTATTGTACAACAGTTGCAGTGTGCGACGCAACAATGATGAAAAAAGATATAAAGCTAGTTCCCAAAAAAACCGACAGAAAAAAGTAACGAGTAGCCAAAACACAGTGGCATTGCGTTTTATAGTTATTTTAGCCGCCAGTACTTGTGCATTTTGCGCTAAATTCGATTATATGAACGACCTGTATTTCAACATACTTCTTATTGTATTAACGGTAATCTTCATCGGCTTTTTTACAGGGTCAGAAATAGCATTTGCAGCCGCGAACCGTTTAAGCATCGAGCTTAAGAAAAAGCAGGGCAAATCAAGCGGCCTCATTCTTTCAAAGTTTATTTTGGCTCCGGCAAAGTTTATTGGTACTTGCTTAATTGGTAGCAACTTATTTCTTGTTATTTATGGCTTGTTACTAAGCAACCTGCTTTCAACCGTTTGGGTCTTCTGGGGCATCAACAACCCATTCCTTGTTATGGTTTTCGATGTTGCTATTTGTGCCTTGATCGTTCTTTTCTTCGGCGAGTTTATTCCCAAAGCAGTCTTTAGGTCGAAAGCAGATGCGCTGCTATCGTTTTTTGCGCCAACCATTAAGTTATTTTATGGCATCTTTTATCCCATTGCTTCTATCTTGGTAAGTATTGCGGAGTGGATCTTGAAATATGTTTTTAATGTGAGGGTGCATGATCGTAACGAAGCTTTTGGCAAAGGTGACCTGGAGCAATTCTTTCAACAAAGCAAAGACCTCGACGGCGAGGATAACCAGGAGCTGAACACTGAGCTTTTTGAAAATGCACTCTCGCTGCCCATGGTTAAAATAAGGCAATGCCTGGTGCCAAGAACTGAAATTGAAGCCTTTGATATTTCCACCCCTATCTCGAAGGTTAAGCAAAATATGATTGATACCAAGTTGAGCAAAATGGTGATCTATAAAAGTAACATCGATAATATCGTGGGCTACATTCACCAGCTCGACCTTTTTAAAAATCCTGCAGATATTCAATCTATCCTGCTGCCTATACCCACAGTGCCCGAAAGTATGAGCGCCACCGACCTGATTAATAAATTTACCAAAGAAGGAAAAAGCATTGCCTGGGTAGTTGATGAATTCGGCGGCACCGCCGGCATTGTTACCATGGAAGATGTGCTTGAAGAGATCTTCGGCGAGATAAAAGATGAGTACGATGTAGAAGAGTTTGTTGAAAAACAGCTTGCAGAAGACGAATATATTTTTAGCGGCAGGCTCGAGATAGATCACCTGAACGAAAAGTTCGATTTGCAGATATCGGCAGAAAATTCAGAAACCTTATCAGGATTAATAATAGCCCAATACGAGGCCATCCCGAGGCAAAAAGAAAGAATAATAATTGACCGTTACGAGTTTGAGGTGCTAAGCGTAAGCGATACAAGGATAGAAACGGTTAAAATGAGGGTGCTTCGGTAAAAAGAATAAATAATTTATAATATTTACGGCGGCCTTACGTTTCAAAAAGTTACCTAATACATGTGCTGTTCATCCGGCTCTTCTTAGGAATACATCTATTTCGTTTATTTAATTTTTGGTTCAGGCATTTGCTTTTCAATTAAGCATCGTTGTGTCACTCACTTGTACTAATAGTTCCATGAGCAACAGAACATGAAGATTTTAAATAAACTCTATTGTAATAACATGCGTAATGAAGCTTATGAAGACCGCCGATTCAAATAACAGGGAAGCCCATATTTATACTGTTGCCCGTTGTTTAAATGAGTTAATTGTAAACACCAGCCTCGATGCTGCTCTTCAAAACATTGTTGAATGGCTTGCAGAATTTCTGCAAATAGACCGGTGCTACATTCTCGAAAATAATGAAGAAGCTTCCCGGCAAATCATTTTTTCAAGCAGTTATAGAGAACTCGAACTTGCCCAGGTTCAATATGAAAACGTTGTAATAAATACAAGCCTGTTCCCCGAGATACACGAGGTTTTACAGAACAGAAGATCCTTTAAAGTTTCAATCAATAACAATATTTCCGAAGAGCTTTACCTTTTACTGATACAAAGCAAACTTCAATCGCTCCTATTAATCCCGGTGTACAGTGGCGATAGGTTGTGGGGCTCAATAGGTTTTGGCGATACCACTAATACAAGAACGTGGCGTACAACAGAGGTCGAGCTGCAATCCCTTGCTGAAGCAATCGGTTCGGCTATCGAATCCAACAGGTTAAAGAAAGAGATCAACGCAAAGAATGATGTTTACAACGCAACACTTTCCTCTTTAAACGAAATAGTTTGGGAGTTAGATCTTATTACTAAAGAGATAAAGTTTGCAGGTAGTCAAAAGTTTTTAAAATGTATTCAGCCTGAAACAGATACTTTAGAATTAGAGCAGTGGGTAAAGGATTTTGTTCACAAGGATGACAAGGAGAGAGTTCGTTTTAAACACGGCAAATTTTTACTAGATAAGGACAAGTATACTGACGAAGATGTGTTCAGGGTGAAGCATAAAGAGACACTGCAATACTTCTGGATGCATGTAAGATGCAGGGTCACTCGTGGTGAAAATAAAGTGCCGCTTCTACTAACAGGTACTTGCGTAGATCTTACCGACACAAAAGAAGTCGCTTTCGAGTTGGATAAGCAACGCGAACAACACCAGTTCCTTGTTGAAAGTCTCGGCCAGGTAATATTCAACCTTGATAAAGATGGAAAATGCTCTTTCCTCAGCAACGCCTGGAACCAGGTAACCGGCTTCACTCAGCAGGAAAGTTTAGGTATCCCGTTTTTAAGTTTCGTAAGCAATGATCACGTAAAACTATTCTGGATAAAGTTCGGGAACCTATTGCGTGGAGCTAAAAGCAGTTTCAATGAGCAACTGCAACTGGTACATAAAAACGGCGAAAAAACCTGGGTACGCATTCTTGCCAAAAGCACTAGAGATTTTAATAACAAGGTAAACGGTGTTTTTGGTACGATCGAAAACATAAATCATAAATACAGTTCAGAATTATTACTGCACGAGAGTAGCGAGAAGCTTAAAACAATCCTAAACAGCAGCAAGGAAATTATTCTAACGCTCAACCTCGAAAGGAACCAAATAGAAAATGTAAACGACGCCATTGCTCTGCTTGGTTATAAGCCAGAAGAGTGGATAGGGAAAGACTTTAAAACCTGGAATGATGGACAGCGTAACAAATTTCATGAGTTAATGAAATTGGCAGTGAAAAGCGAGTTGCAGGTTAAGAACCAGCATATCTCTTTCATGAACAAAGCAAATACCGAAAGCATACCTTTCGAATTCTCCACCTCGCTGTTCTTTTATAAAAACGAAAAGTTTTTGCTGTGTGTATTAAGAGATATACGCGAGAGGCTGGCTTACGAAGAAAATATTAAGACAATCTCTACCCAACTTACCCACCTTATTGCCAGCATTGATGATGTTTATGCCATCTGGGATATAAAAACCGACAAGTATGAATTCTTAAGTGACAAGGTCGAAGAATTATATGGCCACCCCCAAAAAGCTTTTTTTGAGAATAAGCTATTATGGAAAGAGGTCATTGACAAAGAGGATATTCACTTAGTAGAGGCAGAACTTCAAAGAGTAATAGCCACAAAGGGAAAGGGCGAAATCTTCTATAAAATAACCACGCCGTCAGGTGAGAAAAAAATAATCTTTGAAAAGTCAGTATTAGCTAAAGATGGGAAAGGTAATCCGGACAAGATATATTTTGTAAAAACAGATTATACTAATGTTGAAAAAGCAAAGCAGTCGTTAATTGAAAGTGAAAAAAAGTTCCGCTTCATCTCCGAAAACATCAGCGACTTTATTTCAATCCACGATCCCGACTGGAACTTTAGCTATGCCTCCCCAGCTATTAAAAATATATTAGGATACGAGCCTAACGAGCTACTCAATAAATGCGGCTTTGACCTTGTTCATCCTGATGAGTTAATACGGATAATGGATGACGCTATAGAGCCAATTGTGATTCAAAAAAAAGAAGCACAATTCAGGTATAGAATGTTAGCGCAAGACGGCAGTTACAAATGGGTAGAAACTTATTCAAAACCAGTAATTGACGATAAAGGAGAAATTTCTTCAATTATTTCTTCAACCCGTGATGTAACAGACCAGGTAAACGCAGAGCATAAATTAAAATACAGCGAAGAGCAGTATCGCCTGCTTAGCGAAAACAGTAATGATGTAATTGCTATTCACAACCTTACCGGCGAGTATAGTTATGTGTCTCCATCAAGCATTCAAGTACTGGGTTACCATCCAGGCGAGTTACTAGGAAAAAGACCATGCGATATCCTGGCTAAAGATGAAGAGAGCAAAACTTCGGCTGAAAAAACCATGAAGGAAATATTGCTTTCAAGGAAAACACTAAAGTCAATTAATAAAATATTCACCAAGCAAGGAAAAGAAAAAACCTTGGAGGTGTGGGTACAACCTATTTTTAAGGAAAATGAATTAGTAGGTATACAAGCCACAAGCCGCGATGTTACCGAAAGGGAAATGTTATTGCAGGAATTAGAACACTCCCTTGAAAAGGAAAGAGAGTTGAATGAGTTGAGATCAATGTTCGTCTCAACAGCTTCACACCAATTCAGAACGCCGCTCACAGTCATCCAATCTGGCGTTGAGCTAATGGAAATGTATATTGAAGACCTTCCACAGGAAAAGCAACATAAGTTCCAAAGGCAATTCAAAAAAATGGAAACAGAGATTGAGCGGTTGGAATACTTAATGAATGATGTACTGGTGCTAGGAAGGGCAAACGCTGCAAGAACTCCATTTAAACCGGAAACCGCCGACCTTGTAGCCTTTTGTGCTGATATAATTGAGAACAAATACAACAACCGTTTTACTGAAGAAAGGAAGGTCATTCTCTCGGTAAAAGGCAACGTTAATCCCGTTGATTTTGATACCAGCTTGTTAGGTCACTCAATTGAGAACATCATCAGCAACGCTTATAAATATTCAGAAGAAGGAAATTTACTGGTTGACCTAGATTACACAAACGATAATGTCACTATTTCTATAACCGATCACGGAATCGGCATCCCTGAAGAAGACCAGAAAAATCTCTTCCAGCCTTTTTACAGGGCAAACAATACTTCAGATATAGAAGGTACCGGTTTAGGACTATCGATAGTAAAAGAATTTGTTGATAAACACAACGGCAAAATATTTCTTAATAGCAAATTAAATAAAGGCACCACTGTTTGCGTTATAATACCTCTAAAGCAAAATAAATCTTAGTTATGCAGCACCAGGTAAGGATTTTAGTAATAGAAGATGAGCAAAACATCAGGGAGAATATCCAGGAATTACTCGAAGCTAAAGGTTATGTAGTAAGGTGTGCAGCTAATGGCAAGCAAGGTGTGCTCGAGGCGATAGATTTTAGGCCAAACCTGATCGTATGCGATGTAATGATGCCAAAAATGGACGGTTACAAAGTGCTTGAGTATATTCGTAAAACAGCTATCGTTCAAAATACGCCGTTTATATTCTTAACTGCCCGTGTTGACAAAAATGATATTCGCACCGGTATGGATCTTGGTGCCGATGATTATCTAACCAAGCCCTTCACCTACAAAGAATTACTAAGGGCTATCGAAACAAGACTTAAGAGACAGGAAAAAGTAATAGGCGAATATGCAAAAGTAAAACACGAGCTCGATACCACTGTGTTTGCCACCTATTACCACGAATTCAATACACCCCTCCATGGAATTTTGGGAGGAATGAACTTACTGCTAACCGCACGAGATTCTTTTAGTGAAAAGCAAGTGCATGAATTGCTGGCCTCAATTTATAAATCGGGTCTACGACTTAATCACTCCCTTGCCAACCTCATGTTGTACGAGGAGATCAAAAGAGCCGAAGTCTATACAGAACTGCTCTCAATGTTTTCAACTGGGGTTACCAAAACAAACTGGACTACCAAGGTCTCCAACGAACTAAATACAGTTGCAAAAGAAATTTATAACCGCACCGCTGATCTTCAAATAAATCTCGAGCCACAGGAAATCCGAATCAACCAGGACTACATGCAACGCATGATCCTCGAAGTAGTAGATAACGCAATTAAATTCTCAAAAGCTGGAACACCGGTAATGGTAAATGGCCACCGCCAAGGGGAAGATTATGTAATCGAAGTTATCGACCATGGTCGGGGTTTCGAAATCAAAACTTTAGATGCCATTGCCCCTTTCAAACAATTCAATCGTAAAAAGTTTGAGCAGCAAGGATTAGGTATAGGCCTTTATCTTGTAAAGCGCCTCGTCGATTTCAACAACGGAGATCTAAAAATTGTTTCTCTTGAAGATGAAGGAACCACAATCACAATTTCCCTGCCTTTAGCCCAGGAGCTTCAATTTTCCGATAACGGAAATTTTTACCAGCAAGCGTAAATTCTCTATAAATCATAAAAAAAGGCCGGTCATTCAACCGGCTTTTTTGATTCCCAAAACTTTACGCATCCTTTTTCCGTAGTTTGACAAGTATAAATGCCAAACAAACAAAGCGCAGTTAATTTTACACGCTGGTTTTTGTAGTATTTATTTTAGGTCCGCAATACAATCGCTAGTCAGCATCGTTGCGTCGCACTCTTGTACTGCAACAAAAAAGCAGCAATGCCCATTTTTGTAGCATTTCATATTCATTAAGAACTTGGGTTAAGATAACCTTTAACTTTGCGCACCTTGTTTAAATAGCAAAAAATTAAATGGCTGTAAGCATACTCAAAAGACTTCGACCTGATGATAAGGAAGAAATGACTTTTATCGACCATCTGGAAGCGTTACGCTGGCATCTTGTACGCTCTTTATTTGTGGTACTTGTTTTTGCCATTGCAGCTTTTGTTTACATCGATTGGATTTTCGATAACGTAATAACAGGTCCACTTCAAAATGATTTTGTAAGCTATCGCGGCCTTTGTAACCTTAGTCATTATCTCCGTATTGGCGATGCTTTATGTATGCCTGCAATGAATATAAAAATGCAGACGACTGCATTTAGTAGCCAGTTTATGAATAGTATCACTATTGCATTCTTCACTGGTTTCATGGCTGCCTTTCCGTACGTTTTCTGGGAGTTTTTTCGCTTCATAAAACCCGCACTTACACCAAAGGAGCTAAGCCATTCACGAGGAAGTATTTTCTGGGTTTCCTTTTGCTTCTTTAC
>JAQBNN010000100.1 GCA_028288505.1 Segetibacter sp.
CAGCTGTCCTGAAACCTTGAATTCCAACATTAGCAAGGTTGATTAGAAAGTACAAGCCTTGCCATAAGCCTACGTTATTTGCAGTAGTAGGGTTATAGGTAGCCTGGTAAGTGATTTGATAGAATGCTTGAATATTGAGCATGTCTTCACCCCGCATGTCACCTTGTTGAATATTAGCAGACCCGAACGGATACCCGCGATTTTCTGTTGTTGTCAGATAAGGTCCACCCTGCGCCGCATCGTATATTCCATTTAATACCAACGCTGCTCTTTCAGGTGTTGAAAATGAAACTGCATCTGTAATGGAGCTATACGGACTCGTTTCCACCGCTTTTTTACAGGCAGATACCGCCGCACTTATCAAAAATGCGAATGATATTATCTTAATAAAAGAATTATTCATAAATCTTATTTGTGTTATTAATACTTGCTTTGAAACGTTATTAAAATCCAACAGACAGGCCAATTGAAACGGTTCTTACTTGTGGAGAAATGGCATTATCTACCCCTGTAGTAGTTATATTCTCCGGATCGGCACCTGAATATTTAGTCCAAACATGCAAATTTTGGCCTTGAGCATAAAATCTAAAACTATTAAAATAACCATGTGCTATCTTTTGGAGAACGGCACTTGGTAATGAGTAGCTTAATATTAGATTTTGTAGTCTAAGAAAATCTCCACTTTCTACAAACCTAGAATTAGCAGCTACTGTGGTATTGATATTGTTAGCTTGACCAAAATATAATTTTGGAACGTCTGTTACTTGTCCTGCTGCAGTCCAGCGATTAAGAATCTCGGTGCCATTATTTTGAAAACTCATATTAGACAGAATTTCCTGCCTGGTGTAATTCATTATTTTGTTACCCCCAGAGTAACGCAACATTACTTCTAACTGAACTCCTTTATAACCAAATGTATTAGTAAAAGCACCAAACCATGTGGGAGTGCCCTGACCAAGTATAACTTTGTCAGCAAAAGCTAAAGATGATTGAGCACCCAGGGCGCCATCATTTTTACTTGTAGCCCCGTAATATGTACCAACAGTCTGCGGTATTCCTCTGGTTAAATTTAGTTGTATCAGTGATCCATCCGCTTTAACGTACATAGGATTGCCGTTGGCTGTATTAACACCTGCGTAGTTATAACCGTGAATAACATTAATAGGCTCCCCAACTTTTATAAGATTGTAATCACCATTTTGAATAAACTCAACAGGAACCCCTCCTACCTCATACAAAGACGTAATCTTATTTTTGATTTTAGAGTAGTTAATATTAAAGTCCCAGTTGAAGTCCTTATTTCTTAAAATACTACCGTTTAAGGCAAGTTCAATTCCCCTGTTTTGCAGGCTTCCAATATTTTGAGCAATTACACTTCTTGGCACACCGGCACTATAAGGTGTAGGTACGTCTAAGACAAGGTTATCTACATCGTTCAAAAACCAATCTGCTGTTACACTGAACCTGTTGTTAAATAAACCCATCTCGACGCCTACGTCGTATTTGGTGCTTGTTTCCCAAACTAGGTCAGGATTACCAACTGAGCTTGGCCTGATACCACTTAAGTTTCCGTAAGGAGCGGCCCCAAAAGTAGTAAGGTAAGGATAACCACTTAGTGAGTTTCCTACTTTGGCATATGATCCTTTTATTTTAAATTCATTCAAGTATTTATTCAAGAATGGTGTATTCGTCCAGAAGGCCTCCTGAGACGGTCTCCATCCAACGGAAGCGCCTGGAAAAGTTCCATATTTTTTTCCTGGTGCCAATGCACTTTGTCCATCTCTTCTTATTGTTCCTTGTAAGAAGTATTTGTTTTTGTAGTCGTAATTAAGTCTTCCGAAAAAAGACTCAAAACCAGTTACATCATAGTTTCCTCCAATTGTTTGTATGCTAGCCACGCCAGATAATATATTCTCCTTAATGAAAAACGCATCTGAAATGTTGGTTCCAGTGGAGCTAAACCATTTATATGTTTGCTTTTGTACTTCATGCCCACCGGTAAGAAAAACATTGTGAGAACCTAAAGTATAGTTGTAGTTAAAATAATTTGTCCATACGGTTCTTAGAAAATTCTGGCTTGCGTTGTATAACGAACCGTTTGTACCGCCGCTTGCTGTACCATATCCATCGCCATGTAAAGGACTTAAACCTTGAAAGCTATAATCGTTCAACACATCCACCCCAAACTGCGAACGAAATTTAAACCCTTTAAAGGGAGATAATTCGGCAAACGCATTATTGATGAGCCTGTATTTATCAGAGTAATACTTGTTGTTGCGGAGTGTAAAAGCAACGTTACTAAAGTTATCGTCTACAGATTGAGAGTTAGGACCGGGAGACATACCACCTGATGCTGGATGCAGAATATTGTAACCACTAATATGAATTGAACTGTAAGGGGAAACGTTAGGTAACATCCTTAGAGAAGAGGCAATTGCGCCTCCTAAAGAGTTTTGACCATTAATCTGATCGCCATCTTCCTGTCTGCTTAAATTCATGTTATTACCAAACTTAATAAATCTATTCGCCTCGTATTCGATATTCATCCTAGCTCTATAGGCTTTATTATAATTGCTGATTATAATTCCTTTTTGGTCCGAGTAATTCAAGGATAGATAATAGGTCGCTTTTTCTCCGCCACCCTGAAAACTTAAAGTATGGCTGTGAACGGGTGCATTGTTGATCATTACATCATCCTGCCAATCAGTATTTGAAGTATCGGCAGCAGCGTTAATACCTGCACGCGCAGCTAAACCAGCATTAGTCAGCTTTTCATTTGCAATTACTTTAAATTGAGATGCATCTAAAAGGTCAAAGCGCTTTAAAGCACTACTAAAACCCAGAAAACCATCATAACTAACCCTGCTTCTGCCTTTGGTTCCTTTCTTTGTAGTAATTAATATAACTCCACCGGCAGCCCTTGAACCATAAATAGCTGTGGCAGAACCGTCTTTTAAAACTTCTAGACTTTCAATATCTGCAGGATTAATGTCGGCTAGTGTATTGGAGTTAGTAGCAGCAGCAAGATTGCCAGAAATAATTGGAATACCGTCAACTACTATTAATGGATCATTAGATTGACTTATTGATTGTACTCCCCTAACCCTGATACGGGCAGGTGAATTCACTAATCCGCCTGAATTGGTAACCTGTACACCAGTCGCTCTACCTGCTAGTTGTTTATCCACAGACGGAGACACCAGGTTAGCAAAGTCTTTTACATCTACCTTTGATGCAGAGCCCGTAAACGTTCTTTTTTGTTGAACTCCATAACCTACTACAACTACTTCTGCGAGATTTCCGGTTGAAGAATTTAGATTAACTGTAAAATTTGTTTTTCCTGAAATTGACAGCGTTTGGGTAGTAAAGTTAACTGCAGAAATTTCTAAAGAACGATCGGACGCGCCCGGTCTTAAGGTGAACTTTCCTTGGTTGTCTGTAACGGTTCCACTGCCTGACGGCCTTGCAACTACTGATACGCCTGTTAAGGGAGTACCGTTATTATCGCTTACAATACCCGAGATAGAACCGGGTTGAGCAAAGAGATGGGAATATAACATTAGTAGCCCACCTATGAGGGTGAAAAATTTTCTCATGTGCATCTAGTTTTTTGGTTTCTAAACGCAATATAAGGCAACAAAACTTTAACAATTGCGTTACAAGCGGTTATTTTTTAGGATAAAAGGAAAAAATGCTATTATTTGTTATATCTTTTTGTTGATAATAATACCGGCAGTAGAACAAGGTTGGTAATTGTGCCCACAATTAGTGTGAGTGACGTGAGCCAGCCCAATGCTTTCGTTCCCCCGAACCCGCTGAAACAGAAGATAACAAAACCTGCAATAAGTACTAGCGCAGTGTACAAAATACTTATACCTGTGTGACGAATAGTTTGAATGATCGTAGATTCAACCTGCCCGTTATTTAAAGGAAGCTCCTGCTTGTAGTTGACTAGAAAACGTATCGTAATATCGATAGCTATACCTAACGCGACACTAAAAACCAGGACGGTTGATGGTTTTAGAGATACTCCCGTCCAACCCATAACGCCGGCAGTAATTAATAATGGAACAACGTTAGGTATTAAAGAACAGAACAAAATTTTGACGGACTTAAAAAGGTAAAGCATACATAAGGCAATGAGAAGGAAGGCCCAGAAAATACTTTCCTTTAATCCATTAATTATAAACCGGCTTCCTTCAAGAAAAGTAACAGACGATCCTGTAAACTGGATGTTGTAATCAGCTGAATCGAAAATTGTTGCCGAATTCTTCTGTAGGGTGTCTAAAATCAGGGGCAACTGTTTACTTCCTACGTCTTTCATGTTTACACTAATCCTTGTATAACGCTTCGTAGAATCTACAAACCCGGTAATAATCTTATTGAAGCCTGCCTGAGAAGTTTTGCTTGTGTCTGCTTTACTCCTGAGATAAGGCGCAAGAAAAGGCATATCAAACTCCGAAGGGGCGGCATAGCTTAAACTGTCCCCATCAAAATATGCCTGCTTTGCAAATTTCAAGGCTTCCACAATTGTAAGTGGTCGCGACATATTTGGATTGGCAGCGATAATTGATGAGAACTCTTCAATTCGTTCAAAGGTGTTGAGGGAACTTGTAACACCGTTTCTCTTTTTGGTATCTACAACTATTTCTAAAGGCATTACTCCACTAAAATTTGTCTCAAACCATTTTAGATCAGTGTAAATTTTATTGGTTTTAGGCAAATCGTCCACTATAAAACCTTCGCTTTTTAAACGAAATATTCCGCCCATAGCTGCAAGGGTTATTACAAGAGTGGTAATGTACACTGTCTTCTTATGGTGCATCGTCCAACGCTCGATACTCTCGAGTAGTCTTAATAAAATTTTACTATCAAGGTATTTTAACTCCCGTGCTTTCGGTGGAGCCAAATAACTAAGAACAGGGGGAATAAAAACAAGAGAGATAAAAAAGAGCAGCATAATATTTACACCAGCTATTAATCCAAACTCTTTTAGTAACTCGCTTTTTGTTAGCCCGAATACTGCAAAACCAATAGCAGCGGCAATGTTGCAAAACAGTGTTACAATGCCCATTCTACCTACCATTTGTACAAGTGCTTCTTTTTTATCACCTGTTTCCTTAAAACTTGTATGGTATTTATTTAGAAAGTAAATACAGTTAGGAATTCCTATTACAACTAACAACGGAGGGATTAGTGCAGTTAGCAACGTTATTTTATAACCCAGGATCACCATTAAGCCCAGGCTCCAGATTACCCCAATAATTACCACCATTAAGCTCATTATCATCGAACTTATAGAACGGAAGAATAACAGCAGCGTAATTGCAGATAGGAAAAGTGACCCTACAAGAAACCATTGCATTTCCTTTTTTACAAGGTCGCCAACAGTTGTTCTTATAAAAGGAAGACCACTTACACGAGTTTCTAGTTTCGTTGCGTTCTCAAACTTTTTAACCTTCCAAACAATTTCGTTAACAACCACTGATCTCTGCTTACTATTCATAATATCCTTGTTTACATTAATACCAGTTAGGTAAGCAG
>JAQBNN010000124.1 GCA_028288505.1 Segetibacter sp.
CGTTCTACCTTCAACAAAAAGTTTATGCTTACGAATACTAATAGAGTCTTTAACTTCTAGCTGAATAACCGGATATACAACTACATTTTTCTGGCTGTAGATGCCATATGAGAACCCCCGGTGTTCCCCGTAAAAGTCTGCTCTTAGCTTAATTCCTTCAGAGATGGAAGTTGTTGTTTTAAGGGCAGCATAAAAGGCTCCATGCCTGAGTGGAGAATCCTTGATCGTATCGACCGATCTGGATGAATTTAAGTAATTCTGAAACCTACTTAAATATTCCGGCGAGTTTATAGGAGGATTGTACTTATACGCTACAAGTGCTCCCCAACTTTCCACATCTGCCTCAAACTTTACTTTCTTCTTGACACTATCCTGGGCATTAGCAATTAGATGGGTAATAAGTAGAGTAATAACAAATGCGGAACCTCTATACATAGCATGAATATAGGTAAAAGGAAAATTGGACAAGACACGTGGCGTATAATTAGCGATAAGTTTTGCTTATATTAAATAAGATCGTATCTCTATTTTATCTGGAAATCGCATAAGGTGTAGGATCGACGCATGAAAAACCGAAAGTACAAGTGAGTGACACAACGATGACGCTATGAAATACTAAAGATCGTCCCCAACTTTTCCTCGTTTTAAAGAAACATGTCTACCTGAACTGGATAGCTTTTACCGGCTTTATTCCTCTTACAATTAACGTAGGAATTATGAGGGAAATAAAACAAACCGCGATGGTACCTGTTGCTACCGCCACTACCTGCCACCAAATTATTTTGATAGGCGCAGAAGAAACATAGTAAGCAGCTTCATCAAGACTGATGAATTGCGTTTCCTCCTGTAGTATACAGATGCCAACACCGAACAGCAAACCTAAGCCAACGCCAACGAGGGTAATATAAGTAGCATGGTATAAAAACACTTTTTGAATAGTAAGATCGGTGCTTCCGACTGCTTTAAGAATGCCGACCATTCTTGTGCGTTCGAGAACCAATATTAGCAGGCACGTTATTAAATTAATTATGGCAACGATTGACATGACGATGAAGATGACGTCGCGATTGACATCTTGTATGCCGAGCCAGTCAAATATATTCGGATTAAGTTCTTTAACGGTTTTGCTGATCCACTCCTGTGGTAAAAGGCCCGCTTCGAGAATGGCGGCGTTCATGGTGTCCATCATCTTATAATCTTTCAGGAAGATTTCGTACCCGCCGATCTGGTTGTCCTTCCAATTGTTCAACCTGCGTATTAAGCGGATGTCGCCAATGGCAAAGAGCTTGTCATATTCTTCGATACCCGTTTTGTAAATGCCACAAACCTTCAGCTTTCGGGAGTTGCTTTTTCCGCCTGCTGCATCAATAAAATGGATGCGGATACTATCGCTTACTTTAATCTGTAATTGCTTTGCCATTGGTTGCGAGATCACAATCTGACGGCTATACAAGCTGTCTTTAAACGAAGGCCACGTGCCTTCCGTGAGGAAGCCGCCGAGATGAGAAAAGTTATAATAATCCTCTACGCCTTTGAATAGGATGCCTTCAATATTGCTCTTTTGCTGAACGACGGCACTTTTAGTGGCAAACTCCTGTATGTCGGTAATCTCTTTATACTTCAAAAGCTCATAAACCAACTTATCATTTTTGTCAATTGCGCTTTCTTCCGCGATCAAAGCTTTGTTGGGCTCATATTGAAGAATGCGCATGTGGCCCCAAAAGCTAAATACTTTATTACTAACCGTTTCCTGGAAGCCGTTAACAAAAGCCAAAGTAAGTATCATTGCGGCAACGCTAACAGTGGTAGCAGCAACTGCTAACCGTATAATAAATCTTGAGAAAGACTTCTGGTTATTGAATGCTATTCGTTTTGCTATGGTATAAGCAATGTTCAAACGGTATGTTTTTTGTTTAAAATCAAAACTACATTCACATTACCAATGCAACAAAAGCATTTGTGGCTGCGTTGTTTGTTGTAGGTTAGTGTTTTCAATTTTGCTTCCATGAGATATATTTATTCGCTTATTCTTTTTGTTATTCTTTCCGGTGCTGCCACAGCGCAGGGAAATGCTGATAAAATATTGATGCCTAACATTGCTGGAGTAAAATTACATCTACAAGGTAACCAACTCGGCTATCCTATTATTTCACTTAATAGCGGCGATCTACTTGAATTGCATTTTGACGATCTGGATGCAAGGGTAAAAAGTTATTACTACACATTTCAACTTTGCAATGCTGATTGGTCAGCAGTCAACCTTAGCACTTTTGATTATTTAAAGGGTTTTAGCCAGGTTCGTTTAAACCAATACCGGGTGTCGTCAATTGCAATAAACAAATACATTCATTACCAGGCGACGCTTCCTGACAGAAACTGTGTGCCTACTAAAAGTGGCAATTACTTATTAAAAGTGTTTTTGGACGGCGATACTAATAAGCTTGCTTTTACAAGAAGAGTATTAGTAGTTGAACCAAGGGCGGAGATAGGAATGCAGATTTTGCAGCCATTTAATAGTGAGATTTTCAGAACGCACCAGAAGGCGCAGTTTACAGTAAACGCCGGAAAAGTAAACGTGGTGAATGCAATACAGCAGATAAGAGCAGTGGTATTACAAAACTACCGCTGGGATAATGCTAAAATGAATATTGCGCCAACGTTTATACGCAGCAACGTGCTGGAGTTTACCCCCGAAAACGAGTCTGTTTTTCCTGCCGGGAAAGAATACAGGTGGGCGGATCTAAGGAGCTTTCGGTACCAGAGTGAAAGGATAGCCAGCGCACAGAACAACTCGAGCGGGAACAACATATTTTTAAAACCCGATGTTGAGAGAAGCCAGGTAAGGTTTGTGAATTTCAGGGATTATAACGGTTTTTACTTTGTAGAGTCGACGGATGTTTCAAACCCGTGGTGGCAGGGGGATTACGCAAACGTGAAATTTACGTTTGTGCCTCACAACAACCAACCTTACCCGAACAAAAAAGTATATATAGTAGGCGAGTTGAATAGTTATAATGTAAGTGATACCTCTGCTATGGACTATAACCCTGAAAAGGGCGTGTATGAAAAAACACTGTTTTTAAAACAGGCTTATTATTCCTACACCTATGTTACAAAAGACGCACAAAGGCGCAATGCGATAGCCGAGACAGAACAAACAGATGGGAACTTTTGGGAAACAGAAAACGATTATACTGTTTTAATATATTATCGTTCATTGGCTGGAAGGCATGATGAGCTGATTGGTGTAACAACTGTTAATTCACTTAATAATAGGAAAATTGGCTTTTAGATTTGCAGCATGAAAAGTCTCTACACAATAATTATAATGGTTCTATTTTCTTTTGCTGCGAAGGCGCAAAAAGTTGATAGTATTTACTTCAATCTTTATACAGACAGTTTGAAGAAGGGAGTTCATAATTATATAAACATTGATGGCAAGCTGAACAACGGGAGTTACTTACCCTTAACCAGTTCAGAAGTTGTTTTTTCAAGTTCTTACGGAAAGTGGGAGGGATGCAGTCTTATAATTGATTCGGCTTTTAATAAGGACTCAGTTGTTATTACTGCCAAGTTGAAGGATCGCCCAGAGGTGCTTAAAACAGTGACTATTTATATTAAAAAAGTTGACGAACAAGCGGCTCTTAAGACCGAAAAAGAATTACTGGAAGAGTGGCGGAACAAAGCAAAGAAAAAAGCATGAGGATATGCAGTGCAAAGTTAGCTGCTATAACTATACAGTACAAGTGAGTGACACAACCGGAGTTGAAGAAATATAAAATGTTGGTCAACAAGAAAAGACACTACGAAAAAGCCCCTTTTTAAAGGGGCTTTTTTTTAAAATTTACATTTTTTTGGCAGCTTCTAAAAAGGTAGCTAAACCAATATCGGTTAGTGGATGTTTTAACAACCCGAGGATTGATTCGAGCGGGCAAGTACAAACGTGTGCACCTAATTCTGCTGCTCTTACAATATGATTTGCAGTACGGATTGACGCTGCAAGGATTTCGGTATCATACTCCTGCACTGCAAAAATTGTGGCTATCTGGCCAATTAGTTCCATTCCATCCCAGCCACTGTCATCAATACGACCAATAAAAGGCGACACATAAGATGCACCAGCTTTTGCAGCCAAAATTGCCTGCCCTGCAGAAAAAATCAACGTGCAGTTTGTACGTATATTATTTTGTGTAAACCATTTAATAGCTTTTACGCCTTCTTTAATCATCGGTACTTTTACCACAATGTTAGGATGGATTGCTGCTAACTTTTTACCTTCCTCAATCATAGTGTCGAGGTTTGTTGTAAGTACTTCGGCACTTACATCACCATCTACTAATTCGCAAATGGTTTCGTAATGCCTGAAGATGGCTTCTTCGCCGCGAATGCCTTCTTTGGCCATTAAACTTGGGTTGGTAGTAACGCCATCGAGAATGCCAAGTTCGTTAGCTTCCTTTATCTGGTCGAGGTTTGCTGTGTCAATAAAAAATTTCATAAATGATGATCCCTAAGGATGGTTTTAGATGAATTAAGTGGGACAAATGTAATATTAAATAGAGGGGTACTGCGAGAAAAAGGGGAGTGCAGGAAAATTAGGGGCATAAAAAATGGCAAGTTACTTACATCGCACCGCTACAACCATCTACCCTTGCTGCATTCCTGCCCTGGGGGAGTTCAATAGGAGCTGGTCGTATAAGACTTGCCGCTGCAAATGTAGGAGAATATGCGAGACAACCAAAAAGATTGCAATAAAAAGACGATTTTTTTCTTTGGCATAAAAAATGAATAAGAGCATGTAAATAATTAACTATGAAAAGACTAGCTGTATTACTTACAACTCTTATATCTCTCGCCTTTTTGGCTCCTGGGTGCGAAACCCTTCAAAATTTACCTACAAATACTTCCGGGGTTTTCTCCTTAAATGGGAATTGGCAATTAGCTTCTACCAACGATAATAACGCAATGGTAGGAACTACCATTACTGTTTACCCTGTAGTAGGTAATGGAACTGTGCAAAAATTAGCTAATAACACCTATTGCATTCCCGAAAAAGACCAGCTGTGGCGTTCAATTAAGTCGAACGGTGCAGGTGCTTTTACTGTAACAACCTTGGTTAATGCCTGCAACGGTACCACGGTTTATAAAGAAGGCTTAATAAATGTGGTAAATAATAACGAAGTAACCGTTAGCACCAGAACCGCTGGAAATACAGAGCTCATTCAACGTTGGACAAGAGTTAGTAAATAGGGCAACAATCACTCAATATACATGTAGAGGGGCAGGATATAATCCTGCTTTTTTTTATTAAAAGAATTTTGGAGCACAACATTTGTACTTCAATAAGCGATGGTCCTGCTTTACGCTATAGTCGCGCCTTTGCCCACGCTCAAAAGAAGCTATGCAAGGCGTGCCTGCCGCTTCAATCAGGGCTAGGTGCTCATCATTTTGTTAATAATCAGTCTTACATTGCCTAATACAATACCTTTCAATTACATGAACAATAAAAAGCCCGCTGTTTTTCTTACTGCCCATTGGGAAAACCTTCTCATGATTAATTACGAAGTTGATCCAATGTTATTACAGAGGCATGTGCCTGCGGGGTGCGAATTAGACCTGTTTAAAGGAAAAGCTTTAGTTAGCGTGGTGGGTTTCATGTTCAATAATACAAAACTCTTCGGCATCAACTGGCCGTGGCATACTCATTTTGAGGAAGTTAATCTTCGGTTTTACGTTAAGCACTTCGATGGTGAAGTATGGAAAAGAGGCGTCGTATTTAAAAAGGAAATTGTTCCCAGGAAGTTGATAGCCTTCTTTGCAAACTTTTTTTACAAAGAGCAGTACCAGGCCTTGCCTATGGCACATATCATTATTAACGATGGCAAAGACCTTGTGTGTAATTATACGTGGAAGTATAAACACAAGTGGAATAAGCTGGCGGTAGTTGCTGAATCAAAATTAACATCAATAGAGCCAGGAACTGAAGCCGAATTTATCTTGGAACATTATTGGGGGTATAATAGCTACGACAAAAGCACAACCATAGAATATGGTGTTGAGCATAACACCTGGCAGATACATAAAGTAAAAAAGTGGGAGTTTGACTGCGATATTGCTGGTGTTTACGGAAACGAATTTGTGCCTTATTTAAACACCCCTCCTGTGTCAGTCTTCCTGGCAAAAGGATCGCCGGTTGTAATAAGAAGACCTCGAAAAATAGCAGGAAGCAGGCAACAAAAGAAAGAAGAAAAAAGAAGGGTTTTATCTGAAGCTGTATAAGCCCTAATAAAATAGGCTGTAGAAAAAAGCCAGGAAAAGTATTCCCTGGCTTTTGTTTTATGTTTTACTGTATTATAACGTAGCCATATCTATCACAAACCTGTATCGAACATCGCCCTTTAGCATTCTTTCGTAAGATTCATTAACATCTTTCATTGCAATAACTTCTACATCTGAAACTATGTTGTGTTCCGCGCAGTAGTCAAGCATTTCCTGGGTTTCTGGTAAACCACCAATTAAGGATCCGGCAATGCTTCGGCGTTGGAAGATGAGATTGAAAGCCGGTACTTGAGCCGGAGTAGGAGGCGCACCTACACAGATCATAACGCCGTTTGTATTAAGCATACCCAAGTACATATTGTAATCGTGCTCGGCAGAAACAGTGTCGATAATAAAATCGAAGTAGTTGCCCAGGCCTTTTAGTTGTTCAGGATCTTTAGTTAGAGCGAACCTATGTGCACCCAATCTTTTTGCGTCTGCTTCTTTACTTGGTGAAGTGCTGAGCATAGTTACTTCTGCTCCAAAAGAAACAGCAAGCTTTACTGCCATATGCCCTAAACCACCTAAACCTAGCACACCTACTTTATGCCCTTTGCCTACTTTCCAGTGGCGCATAGGCGAGTAAGTGGTAATGCCTGCACAAAGTAACGGGGCAACTCCTTCCAATGGAAGTTTCTCCGATACTTTTAATACAAAGTCATCTTTAGCAATAATTAGATTTGAGTAGCCACCAAGCGTGACAGACTTATCTACTCTATCGGGACTGTTATAAGTTTGCGTGGCTACCTCTTCACAGTATTGCTCGAGGCCTTGCTTACAATTGTGACATTCCTGGCAAGAATCAACCAGGCAGCCGATACCTGCAAGATCACCTACTTTAAACTTGGTTACGTGATCTCCTACCTTGGTTACACGGCCAACAATTTCATGACCTGGTACACATGGGTAAGCAGTGCCGTGCCACTCGTTACGGGCAGTATGTAAGTCGGAATGGCAAACGCCGCAGTATAAAATATCAAGCTGAACGTCGTGCGGACGAAGATCTCTTCTTTCGAAGGTATAAGGAGCTAATGGAGTTGTTGCACCTTGTGCTGCATATCCTTTCGTTGGTGTCATATATATTATTTGAGGTGCAAAACTAAACATTCATTAGTAGTAAAAGGTTTGATAAGCAAACAAATTATTTTAAATGCATATTTGAAAAACTGTGGCTGAAATGGTGCTATAAAAAGATACCGTACAAGTGAGTGACACAACCGGAGTACAAAAGTGTACTGGTGCTGGTCAAAAAAAAATGAAAAATGTAAAATTCGAAATGCTCCACAACTGAGAAGCAACAAAAACCTTTTCTACTTAAACTGCATCCATTCATCCTTTACCTTCGCACGATGAAGAGAATTTTCAGAAGCTTTTTAATGCTTTTCACTTTTTCCTTTTTGCTAACCACTGCATTTTCGCAAACCCCGGTCATTACTAACAGCGCCGATATTTATATGCAGCTGAAAAAACTGAATGTTTTAGGCAGTGTTTTATACATAGCCGCACACCCTGACGATGAGAACAACGGGTTGTTGCCCTACCTGGCCAAGGAGCAATTATATAGAACAGGTTACCTGAGCTTAACGCGTGGTGATGGTGGACAGAACCTGATAGGAAGTGAGCAGGGAATTGAATTGGGAATGATAAGAACGCAGGAATTACTTGCGGCAAGACGGATTGATGGGGCAGAACAATTTTTTACTACCGCTTATGAGTTTGGCTACAGCAAAAGCGCGGAAGAAGCTTTGCGCATTTGGAACCATGAGAAGATATTGAGTGATGTGGTGTGGGTGATAAGGCAATACCAGCCAGATGTTATTATTAAAAGGTTTCCTAATGATCAGCGTGCTGGTCATGGTCATCATTCTGCTTCGGGTATAATTGCAGAGGAGGCTTTTGTGGCAGCAGCAGATCCTAAAAGATTTCCAGAACAATTTAAGTACGGGGTAAAGCCATGGCAGGCCAAAAGAATTGTTTGGAACACTTTTAATTTTGGTGGAAACAACACTACGAGCAATGATCAATTGAAACTTGAAGTAGGTGGATACAATCCCCTAATAGGAAAGAGTTATGGTGAACTTGGCGGAGAGGCCAGAAGCATGCATAAGAGCCAGGGCGAAGGCAGGCCTAGAAGGAGAGGACAAGTGTTTGAATTTTTTGCAACAGTAGGTGGCGACACAGCAAAAACGCACCTGATGGAGAACATTGTTACCAATTGGAAAAGGGTTGAGGGAGGTGAGAGAATCGAAACGATGATAAATGATATTACAAACAATTATAAGTTCGCTAACCCCGAGTTGTCTGTTCCTGCATTAGTTACTTTATATGCAGCAATTAAAGCTTTACCCGAAAGCAATTGGAGAGACCGGAAACTGGAAGAAACGCAAAGTTTAATTGAAGCTTGCAGCGGTCTGTTTACTGAAGCAACAAGCAACCAGGAAAGTGTAGTGCAAGGCGATACTTTAAGAGTAAGCTTCTTTGTGAATAATAGAAGCGGCATTAAGCCAACACTAAGAAGCGTAAGGTTTGAAGCTTATGATTCAAGCTTTTCTTCAGCGCTTGATACGAATCAGAATCTTGTTATAAACAAAAGTTTCCCTGTAAGTGCTGAACAAAAAATTTCGCAGCCATACTGGTTGGAATATCCACAGCTCGAAGGTTCATTTGATGTAAAGGATCAGTTGCTAATTGGCAAAGCTGAGAACAATCCATCATTTATTACATCTTTTGTGGTAAATATTGGAGGCACTAACTTTACAATTAAACGTCCTGTGCAATACAAAGTAACTGACCCGGCAAAGGGAGAACTGTACCAGCCTTTGGTAGTGCTTCCACGGCTGGAGTTGAATTATTTGCATGATAATTTTGTCTCTCTTAACGGGGCACCTGTTAAGGCTTCAATTCATGTAAAGTCTAATTCAACAGACTCTTCAAATTATATTATCAACCAGGCGTACTCGAAGAAATGGGCAAGCAACTATCCTACAATGTCTTATTCTACTGCTAATAACAGGGAGAATAATTTGGCCACGACGTTCACTTCAAAAACTACTGAAAAAAATAGTGTTGAGACCACAAGCTTAAGTACCGTCGACAAAAAATTCGACAGCTATACAAAAGTTATTGCTTACGACCACATACCAACTATCACGTACTTTCCAAAAGCAAAAGCAAATCTTGTTAAGGTTGATATTAAGACCGTCGGAAAAAAAGTCGGCTACATTATTGGAGCCGGCGATAAGGTTCCGGAGGCACTAACAGCTTTAGGTTATACTGTTACATTCTTACACGAAAGCAATATTAACGATGAAAACCTACAGCAATTCGATGCAATAGTTGTTGGGATACGTGCCCATAATATTCATGAGTACTTAAGCAACAAGAGTGATGTGTTTAACCGCTATGTTTTAAACGGAGGTAACATGATATTGCAATACATTAAAAGTAACCAGGTAGGTTTGAAGCGTATTAAAGTGGGGCCTTATCCTTTTACCATCAGTCCTTCAATAAGGGTTACAGAAGAAAATGCTGCAATAAAGTTTTTGTTGCCTGCACATCCTGCTTTAAACTACCCCAATAAAATAACGCAGGATGATTTTACTGGTTGGGTGCAGGAAAGAAGCACTTACCAGGTAGATCAATCAGACGATCGTTATGAAAAGCTCCTTGCTTCCAACGACACTAATGATAAAGAAAGTAACGGAAGTTTAGCCATTGCTAAATATGGAAAGGGAAACTTTGCGTATGTAAGTTTAGTATTGTTTCGCCAGTTGCCCGCAGGTGTGCCCGGTGCTTATCGCTTGCTGGCCAATCTTATAGCGCTTCCAAAAAATAAATAACATGGCTAATAGTTATAACGAAAGAAGAAAAATAAGTTTCATTACTTTAATTATTATTGGCCTCGCCATTGGCTTCGCAATAAAAAGAGTAGGACTGGGATTAATCATTGGCATCGTGTTAGGTTTATTAGCAAGCGGTATGTTAGCAGGCAAGAAAGATGGAGAGAAGTAGTTGTGGTTAAGCATAGTAATAAACGTTTTACTTGCAATCTTAAGCTTACTATTTTTCTTTGTTGACAAGCACAATCTCTTTAATCAACATTGTTGTGCCACTCACTTGTACTTGTATAACTTTATTCAAAAGAAGTAAGTAACACTAAGTTGTCGCATAAACAAGAACTCATAAATTTAAAAACAGAAAACTGCTCGTTGGAATCAAAAACAAATCATAATGCTTCCTCTCCTTATTGGCGCCGCTGGTACCTTTTAGTTATTTTGTTTTTACTTGCGCTCATTATCTTCTTTACCTGGTTCACTAAACACTTTTCATGAGCAGTATTGATTGGATTGTTTTGTCTTTTACCCTTATTGGAATTATTGCTTATGGTTTATACAAAAGCCGGACAAGCAAAAATCTTGAAGGCTACTTTCTAAGTAACCGATCAATGCCGTGGTACCTTGTGTTATTAAGCATTATGGGTACGCAAGCCAGTGCTATCACATTCCTTTCTGCTCCCGGCCAGGCATTTACTGATGGAATGCGTTTCGTTCAATATTACTTTGGTTTACCATTAGCAATGGTTGTTCTTTGTATCACGTTTGTTCCTTTGTTTAGCCGCCTTAAAGTATTTACAGCTTACGAATATTTAGAAAAACGGTTTGACTTAAAGACCCGAACGCTTACATCTTTTTTATTCTTATTACAGCGAGGTCTTTCTACCGGCATAAGTATTTATGCACCTTCCATTATTCTTTCTTCCTTACTCGGTTGGAATATTTTTATTACCAATATAGTTATGGGCGGTTTACTCATCATTTATACTGTAAGTGGCGGGGCGAAGGCAGTTGCATACACCCAACAATTGCAGCTCGTAATCATCTTTATAGGTATGTTCCTTGCCGGTTATATGATCGTTCACCTGTTGCCTGCAAACATTGGTTTTGCGGATGCGCTAAGAGTAAGTGGCGCTTCCGGCAAACTCAATGTTATTACTACGGGCACCAAAGATGGCCGCTTTGATTGGAGTGATAAGTATAATATGTGGAGTGGTGTTATCGGGGGGTTCTTTTTAGCCCTCAGCTATTTTGGCACCGACCAAAGCCAGGTTGGCCGTTACCTTACTGCAAAAAATGAAACAGAAAGCAAGAAAGGATTGCTGATTAACGGATTGGTAAAGGTGCCGATGCAATTCTTCATATTAATGATAGGTGCATTGCTGTTTACATTTTACCAATTTAAACCTTCGCCAGTTTTTCATAACAGGGCTGTTGAAACAAAGGCGCTTCAAACAAGCTATAAAGATTCGCTGCAAAGAGTGCAAGGGCAATATGCGCTGTACAACCAAAAGCAAAATGATTGGAGTGCTAAATACATTGATGCGCTGCATGCTGACAATCCTTCTGCTGTTTCTTATAAAGACAGCTTGCAAAAAGGAAATGTAGTACTTGATTCGTTTAGAACTGCTTACAAAGGATACATAAGCAAAGCCGTTCCTTCCGATGATAACAACGATACTAATTATATCTTTCTTCGTTTTGTAATTGATTACTTACCTGTTGGTCTTGTAGGTCTATTGATAGCTATAATCTTTCTCGCTGCCTGGGGTTCTATCGCAGCAGCACTTAATTCATTAGCTTCTTGTACTATGATTGATTTTCATAAACGCTTTAGTAAGTCTAACGAACATTTATCTCACGATGATAGTTGTGCTTTGGAATACAAGCAGTCGAGGATGTACACATTGTTGTGGGGCATCTTTTGTATTATAGTGGCACAGTTTGCAAACCGTATGGGCAGTTTAATTGAGGCGGTGAATGTACTAGGTTCTTTATTCTATGGTGTTATCCTCGGTATTTTCCTGGTTGCTTTTTACATCAAATATATTGGAGGTAAAGCTGTCTTTTGGTCGGCGATTGTATCGGAAATATTAGTAGTCATGTTATTTATCCTCAATGAAAACAAGAGTATTAAACTTAGCTTTCTTTGGTTAAATGTGGTAGGCGCTTTGCTGGTTGTGTTGATTGCTTTATTGTTGCAGGTTTTTATGCGTAATAAAAAAGTCTCTGTTCAAACTAATGCATCTGTTGAAACTCTTTAACGCCCTTCTGCAATTTAGCTGTTGGAAAAGATGGATAAGCCTTGCTGAATAGCGATTCTATTGTACAAGAGTGCGACGCAAGTAAAGCTTAATAGTAGTAAAATGCTAAGTACAAAACCTCCACTTGCTATTTTTTAGCTCAGCAAATTATTAGTAAACTCAATCTTAATTCTCGATTGAAAGTTGGCTATGGTTTTAAAAATTTGCTTTAGTGTAACTTGTTCAATTTTTGTAAGACTGGTTAAAAGGATGTAGTTATCAGGCTCCTTTCGATCGTGAATTATTTGGTAAGACTGGTTTTTTAACCGTAGGCTCATTAGGTAATAATAGGATTGAGAGAGCTCGTGATAAGCAGTTTCGGTAAAGGTGCCCAGCTCTTTCAATGCCTTTAATCGCTCACCGGTGTTAACGGCGAAAATTCTGTTTTGAAGCGCGTAAACCCTTACCAAATCAACGATGGGTGTCATTGCATTTTTAATATCAAATACTTCCTGGTTGCCAACAGTAATAGTGCGGATGTTATTAAAGAAGGTAAGTGGCGGCTCGTATTGCAATGCATTTTTTGCCATGAAGAAGAACAACTTTTCGTTGGGTTTTTTTAGTTCTTCGTCAAGGAATTCTTTCAGTTCATCAATAATAGCAACGTCGCCATACAGGTGTCTGCAATCGAAGAAGGTAGAAAACTTGATGACTGTTTCAGGAAGCGATTCCTGCATCCAGTCTTCGTAATTTTTTTTCCAGTGAGATAAGGAGTGAGTCCATTTGGAATTTTTAGCCATGAAGCCACCAGTACAAAAATCAAAGCCAATATTATTTAGTCTCTCAGATACAATTTCTGCAAACCTTAAAAAGTATTCTCTTACCAGTTCGCGTTGTTCATTTGCTTTGTCTTCATAGATTATTGCGTTGTCTTGGTCAGTTCTAAGTGTCTGCTCTTTTCTTCCTTCACTTCCAAGCACCATAAAAACGAACTTAGCTGGTGGTTTTCCTATCTCCTTTATAACTTCCTCGATTACTTTTACCGCAATTGTATCGCAAACGGTGGTGATAACCTGGTTTACTATTTCAGCGTTTACGCCCCTATTCAACAATTGAAAAACAATTTCGGGTACTGCCTGCCATTTCTTTTTTAACTCGTTTACAGAACGGGCAAGTTTTACTGATTGTATAAAAACAAAAGGCGATTGTGCTTGTTCGCTCAATAATTTATTACGGCTAAAAAAGCCTTTAAACTCACCTTCATCTTCAATTAATAAATATTGTGATTTTGTTCGGAACATAAGTAATATGGCCTCGTACACGTAAGCGTTAATATTGATGGCTACAGTAGGATTATCCATGATGTTGGCAACTGGTTGATCTAACGACCCCAGTTTTACTACTACGTTATTGCGTAAAGTAATATCAGTAACATAGCCTGCTATCTTGTTTTGTTCATTTTTAATAAACAAGCAACCAACCTTATTATCCATCATTAGTCTTGCTGCTTCAAAAACAGGAGTAACTCCGGTGCACGAAACGATTGCACTGTATTGTATGCTTTCAATTTTTCGAGAGTATAGCTGGTCTGCAGCAATATAACTTTCGTCGAAAGGAGCAGGACGTTTTACAAAGTGGGCAAACTCATCATCAAGCATATGTCGCCCGTATTCCTGTGTGAAGTGATGGAAGAACTCTTCGTAAGCATGGCATAGTTCACGAAAGTGTTTCCTATGCAGGAAATAAACCAGCGTGCCTTTTTTTGCTATTACTGTTTTTATAGATTTTTTCTTGTTAAGAAGTACTGAAATACCTCCGTAAGAATCTCCCGGTTTATGGCACTCGAGCACTCTTTTATCCTGGAGGCTATCATAAAAAAAACTCTCATACCCGCCTTCTACAATTATATCAACACCTCTTAAGCTTGTTTGCTCCTGGTGATAAATTACGGCATCCTTTATGTATTTTTTTTCTTGCAACAGGTCAACCAGGCTTTGCAATACATCATCTGGTAAAAGCCTGAAGGGAACAGCAGATTTTAAAAAAGTAAACCTGTCTCTCATAATAAAAAACTCATTAAGACTGTTAGGGAAATTAGTAACAGCGAAAAGCTGCAGCCACTTTTTGCTTTAGCTGCTTTAGGTGTTTTAAAGTGCAACACTTGTTCGTTTATTGTCTCGTCATTTATATCGCCATGCTTTAAAAGTTCAAAAAAACATGCAGCAGTAGCACTAGCATCGGCCATAGCATTATGTTGAATATGCAGTGGCGTATTAAACAAAGACTCGAAGAGGTCAAAAAGCTTTAAGTAAGTAACAGTAGGGTTAAGGTGATAGCCTTTGGTAACAAGCATAGTGCAAAAGAATTTTAGATCCTTCATTGGATTACTTATGCCTGCTCTATAAAATTCTGCCGACAAAACATGGTAATCCAACTCAATAAAATGCCCGACTACCAGTGGTTCAAATACTTCAAGATCTCGTACAAGAGCCCTGAGAATTTTCTTTCTATCAACCCCCTTTTTATTTAAATTGTCTCTAGTAATACCATGTACTTTAATGGCCGAAGGAGCAATTACAAAATCATTATTCTTCACATAATAATCCACCCGTTTCACTTCGTTGCCTTCTTTACTAAAAACAATCCACGACACTTGCACAGCAAAAGGCCAGTTCTTTTCCTTGCTATAAGGCGCATCCCAATCTTTTGGCAGGCCTGAGGCTTCAGTGTCTATGAAAAGTAGATAGTCTTTCAATTCCAGCTATTAAAGGGCAAATAAGAGGCGTAAAAAATTGATCGTTTATGGGGTTAAAGGTATGTATTTCAAATCTCACCGCTTAAAGCTCGCTTACGGCTAGCAGATATATAAATATTACTTTTTTGCAGTGAAGGGACAGTAGCATAGGTGTTTGTTTGTTCAGGCAATTCTGCTACTATCAACATCCTTGTGTCACTCACTTGTACTTTTTGTAGTAGTAGGAACTGTAGGGTTTTGTTGTTAAGCAGGTAAATATAATCATAGGTAATATGTAGAGTATTGTGTTCGAAATAAAACAACCTGTAAACTTACAAACCAGTTTTTTAATGCTATAATTAGTTCTTACCTGTTGTTTAATACAAGTAGTTAAACCCTTTCCTCTACAGTTGACTTTTCATTTTTGTTTCCCGCCTTCCTGGTTTTGCAGAATCGTTCAAGTACAAAGTTCCACCTTTGAATATCAGGATAATCGCATTGTCGGGTATTTCGTGAGCTGATACACTCCATGTTCTACACCCTTCATTTTTTTCCATATATCCCATTTGAAAAAAAACTAATATTCAAATTATTTAAATTACACAAAACGAGCGTTCAGTAGGTAGTTCTGGCTGCAATGCAATATCTTGATTTTAAGCGCTGAAGGATAACACCTTTTTGTTTCATCAACTTAAACTTCTAGTTTTCTTTTTAACTTTATAATTATAGGTCTAAATCGAAGATCAACATCCACCACAATTTTTGTCTTTCCTATTAAAACTACCAAATATTTGAAGCAATGTGTTACTACCGCTCAGTAAAAATTAAAAACCAAAATCTTGTTAAGATAAAAGATATTGAGCGTGATTTAAAAGCCACCAACTCGAAGCCTTGGGACAGACGGTTTTGCTTACGGCACTACACCTGTTATTGCTCCTAAAGCTAATTGTGACTGGGATATTGTGCGAATGGAATGGGGCTTTATTCCATTCTATTTAACTAATCGTAATTCAGTTGAAAAATTCAGGAGAGGGTACACCGATGCTCGCGGGAATTATCGACCGGCAATGACTACTTTGAATGCAGTGGGTGAAGAGCTTTTATTAGCAGGAAAGATGTTTAGGGAGTATGCTCTGAAAAGAAGATGCTTGTTTATTTCTACAAGCTTTTTCGAATGGCGACAAGTATTTCCGTTAGGAAAAAAAGGGAAACCTTTGAAAACGCCTGTAAAATATCCATATAATATTCGAACAAAAGGAGACAATGAAATTCATTTTACCGCAGGTATATGGCAACCCTGGACCGACAAGGAAACGGGCGAAACAGTTGACACTTGTGCATTGATAACTACCCAAGCAAACAGGCTAATGGAGCAAATTCACAATTCAAAAAAACGAATGCCTACTATCCTAACACCAGAACTTGCCGGAGAATGGATAAGTGATGGACTTACGGAAGAGAGAATTAATGAAATTGCAACATTCCAATACCCCGCAGAGGATATGGAAGCATGGCCAATTCATAAAGATTTTAAACTGCTGCTTATCCTACAGAAGCATATCAATATGTGGATTTGCCTGCACTTATTTTGTAATTGTCCCACAAGGGTGATGAGTATGCTTTAAAAGAAAAGCGATAAACAACCCCCTTCACGGCTTCCTGAATATTTAGAATCAATTCGTCAATAGTTTCTCCCTGAGTAAAGCAGTCCTCGCAATAGGGTACTTCTGCCGAATATTCACCTTCTTCCACTTCGCGTATGATAATTTTTAATTTCATTGTTAGTGTTTTATCAGAAGAGTCATCAAACGCTGCGTTTATATTTGCTGATGGGTTGTAATACATTTACCCTACCAGAGTTTTGTGCCAACATGAGATGCCGCAGGACGTAGGAAACTGACATCAATCATCACAAAGGTTAACACCCGTCATACATCCAAGCACGCCATCAATCTACTTTTACAAATGATGATGATTGATCATT
>JAQBNN010000129.1 GCA_028288505.1 Segetibacter sp.
GCAATATGTATCAACAGCACCCGCAAATCTTTCGTTAGCGCTTTTTACCCCTTTGATAACAGGCATGGCCATATACCTTTCCGCAAAATCAGCGTATACTTCAAGCATCTGTTTTGTTTCTGCAACAGCTTCGGCTGCAGTAGCATGTGCGGTATGTCCTTCCTGCCATAAAAATTCGGCTGTACGTAAAAACAATCGGGTTCGCATTTCCCAGCGCACAACATTGGCCCACTGGTTTACCAGGATTGGAAGATCGCGGTAACTTTGAATCCAGCTTTTATATGTGTTCCAAATGATAGCCTCGCTCGTTGGTCTAACAATTAATTCTTCTTCAAGCTTACTATCGGGATCAACCATTAATGCTCCCTTTTTATCAGGATTTGCTTTCAACCGATAGTGAGTCACAACAGCACATTCTTTTGCAAATCCTTCGGCATTTGCTTCTTCCTTTTCAAACAAACTTTTAGGTACGAAGAGTGGGAAGTAAGCATTCTGGTGCCCGGTATCTTTAAACATTTTGTCTAAAACATCACGCATATTTTCCCATAAAGCAAAGCCATAGGGTTTAATAACCATACAACCTCTAACGGCGCTATAGTCTGCTAATCCGCCTTTTATAACCAAGTCGTTGTACCATTGCGAGTAATCCTGTTCCCTCGAAGTAATTTCTTTGCCCATGTTTTAACTTTACGCAATTATTAACACCCAAACCCGAGCTCGTTAGGTTTCAGGCAAATATTTTGCTGCTTGTTTATCAAATACTTTTAAGCGTCGCAAAAGTATGTAACTTCATAACAATAACCTTTCAAAACTCAATTATGAAAGCTCAAACTCTACTCCTTGTTCTCGCCGTGATGGTGTTAGGCAGTTGCTCAACTGCATACAAAGCCTCACAAACGCCTGACGATGTTTACTATTCTCCAGCCCGTGCTGTTGAAACAGCTAAGACAGAGAAAAAGAAGGATAAATACGAAGACTACTATACTTCTGAAGACGACCGATACCTTCGTATGAAGGTAAATAACCGCAGTCGCTGGTCAGCAATAGACGACTATGATTATTGGTATGACAGCCGCTACAGGCCTTACTATACTTATAACTATTACCGTGATATCAACTTAGGGAACAACTGGTATCCTGGCTATTATCCTAACAGGAATTTCGGATTCGGTTATAACAATTACGGCTATCAATATGGCAACAGCTTTTATTCACGCCGTGGTTATGGTACAAATACATATGGAGGAAACTATATAACAAAGTACCCTTATAAATCCTCCTCTAGCGTAGGCCGTCCCTCATTACAGAGTTATCGTAACAGCAATAATTTTGGCAATACTGTGAAGCGCGTTTTCTCTACAGAAAATAACAGTAGTTACAATAACGGTAATAACAATAACAGTAATAACAGCAGTTATAATAACTCAAATTCCAGAACTACCACTTCAGAGTCTGCACCACCTTCCAGGTCTTATACTCCATCTTCCTCTAGCAGTAGTTCATCTTCATCAGGTAGTTCTTCTGGTGGTGGTGTTTCTCGTCCTGCAAGGAACGGAAATTAAGGCCACTTGTGTATTATCACAAGTAACTTCTAACTATATAATTTGAAAGCCGTACTCAACCGGGTGTGGTTTTCTTTAACCTAAACTTATATGAAAAAATATATACTTACACTTACTATGTCCTTAGGCCTGCTTGCTACTATTGCCCAAGTTCCCGAAGATGTACTCAGGTATAGCTACTTCCCGGTAAACGGTTCCGCTCGTAACATGGCGATAGGTGGAGCGATGGGCTCTTTAGGTGGTGATATTAATGCAATATTCGTAAACCCAGCCGGTATTGGATTGTACAAAACGCAGGAATTGGTTTTAAGTCCTGGTTTAAATTTCAACAACAACAAAATGATGTATCGCGGTACAGAAACTGCGTCGAAAAAAGCAGCCTTTAACCTAGGCACATCAGGATTTGTTTTTGGATTTGGAAACCCCGGTAGTAAATGGACCAGCCAGGCAATAGGCTTAGCAGTCAACACTATTGCAAACTTCAATAATACTGTTAGGTATACAGGACTTAATAACTACAGCAGTTATAGCGAAGTTTTCGCAGAGGAATTTTCAAAAAGCAGGCTTACACCAGACCAGGCTTTAAACGATCCCCGCTTAGCATTTGGCACTGCACCAGCGATATATACATACCTTATAGATACTTTTAGAAACGGCAACCGCCTTGATGTAAAAGGACTTCCTGAATTTTTATTAAGCCAGGGTATTGCCCTGCAACAAGAGAAAGTCACAAAGACAACAGGGGGAATAACAGAGGTTGCTTTGGCATTCGCCTCTAACATGGAAGACAGGCTATATATCGGAGGCACTGTTGGATTACCAATAGTAAAATACGACAGGCATACACAGTATACCGAATCCGATCCATCCGGAAACAAAAACAACAACTTCGACAACTTTGTATTAAACGATTATATAACAACAACAGGTGTTGGCCTAAATGCAAAACTTGGAATGATCTACAAACCAAAAGAATTTATCCGCCTTGGGGTTGCAGTTCATACTCCTACTATTTATGGATTTATTGATCGTCAATCAAGCGACCTTACTGCAAATACCGAAGGCTACAACGGTACTGCAACCGTTTCATCTACTCGCTTCACCGGAAACAATAATTCAGGCTTAACCCAATATACGGCTACTACACCCTGGAAGGCAATTATGAGCGGTTCATATGTTTTCAGAGAAATAAAAGACACCAGGCGGCAAAAAGCATTTATAACAGCCGACATCGAGTATGTAGGCTACCCGGGTACTAATTTCAAAGCCGATAGCAAAACTGCAACTAATGCCGACGAGAGTTATTACCAGGAGTTAAAATCTGTAATTAAAGATTATTATAAAAGTGCAGTTAATTTTAGATTGGGTGGCGAACTCAAGTTCAACACAGTTATGTTCAGGGCCGGCGGTGCTTATTATTCCAATCCGTATAAAGACGACAATTTTAAATCTAACATCATCCAGGCTACGGGTGGATTAGGCTACCGAGACCAAGGTGTTTTTATCGACCTTACTTATGTTCATAATCTTACTAAGGATGTCAATTTCCCTTACAGCTTAACTGATAAGCAAAATACATTTGCAGAGCAAAGTGGCAGCCGTGGAAACGTTATGCTTACACTTGGTTTTAAATTATAAACTTACTTCCCCTGTATTTAAAGCCCTCATTTTATGAGTGTTTTTTTGTTTACAAACATTCTCGCTTTATTCAACATCGTTGTGTCACTCACTTGTACTTGTAAAACAATGTTCAGCGCCTAACCACTGCGACCCTCGTATTATAAAAAACAGTTGTGGCACAAGTATTTCTGTAGCTACTTTTCAAAAACGTCACTAAACTTATTTATTATGCAATGGAGAGGCAGGAAATCAAGTGGAAATGTAGAAGATAGACGAGGTCTCGGTGGAGGGGCAGCAGTAGGAGGGGTAGGAGCTATTGTTGTGGGCATTATCTACTTCTTAATGGGTGGCGATCCAAGTAAATTAAACGAAGCTATACAAGGAGGGGGTGGAAGTGAACAACAGGAAATGTCAGCAGCCGAAAAGGCGGCCGACGATACATTGGCCGAATTTGCAGGAGTAGTTTTGCAAGACTCAGAAGACGTTTGGAACAAACTTATAAATAATTACCAGCAGCCTAAAATGGTTTTGTTCCGTGGATCGGTACAAACCGCTTGTGGCGGTGCTTCTGCCGCTGTAGGCCCTTTTTATTGCCCAGGTGATTCTAAGGTATACTTGGATCTTTCTTTTTTTAAAGAGCTGAAAGATAGGTTTGGTGCAGGTGGAGACTTTGCTATGGCTTATGTAATTGCACACGAAGTTGGTCATCACATCCAAAACCTAACTGGCACCAGCGATAAAGTACACAACTTAAGAAGTCAGCTTAGCGAAAAAGATTACAATAAAATGTCAGTGAGGTTAGAACTTCAGGCCGATTTCCTGGCAGGAGTTTGGGCCAACCACGCCCAAGAAATGAAGCATTTTCTTGATCCAGGTGACATAGAAGAAGCCCTAAATGCAGCTAACGCTATTGGAGACGATAAATTACAAAAACAAGCTCAAGGCCAAGTAGTGCCCGATGCCTTTACCCACGGAACCTCTGCACAAAGAATGTACTGGTTTAAGCGAGGCTTTACTACCGGCGATATAAACCAAGGAAACACTTTCGAGGAGATTCAGTAAGAGTCTCCTTCAAAGTTGGAAGGAAAGAAGTGGGAAACCAATTTTAAGTTTCTTTGCACTTATGCGTTACCTTAATTTTCTGATGTATCCCTCAAGCCAGCTACATCGGTTCTTTTTGTACCCGTGTATAATTCGTATTCCAGCAGTCGACAATCAATTTTGCTGGTGTAGAATTCTATACGGCGCTTAGCTTTCAATCCTATTTTTTTTGCAAGCTCAAGATTGCCTGTAAAAATGTAGCCGGTATAACCTTTACATTTTTGCTTTAGGAAATCTCCAATACGTTTATACGTTTCTTGCAACTCTACTTCGACTCCTAAGCGCTCTCCATATTCAGGGTTTAGAAACACAACGCCACCGCCGTTCTCGAGTACATTCGTTTTTTCAAAGTCGCATACTTCAAATTCTATCAGGTGGTCTACACCAGCTGCTCCTGCATTTATTTTTGAAATGTTTATAGCGTCTTCGCTTAAGTCTGTTGCAATTACTTTAAGTCCTGAAGGCTCTGTTACCTGCTCGTCCAGTTTTTGCCTTTCCGCTTCGTACATGCTATTATCAAAACCTATAATGTGCATGAATGCATAGTTAGTTCTGAATAAGCCAGGGCGACGATTTGTAGCAATTAAAGCAGCTTCAATAGCTAATGTAGAGGAGCCGCACATTGGATTTATAAAAGGTGAGTTGCGGTCCCATTTAGTAGCGTAAATATTTGCTGCTGCTAAGGCTTCTAACATCGGTGCTTTGCCCGGGATTTTCCTATAGCCGTGTTTTGCTAAAGTTTCGCCAGAGGTATCTATAAAGATTTCTGCATATTGCTCTTTCCAATATAGATTGAATACCGCCTGGTTCATATCCGGGCCTGAGTTAGGCCGGCTGCCCGTTTTTTCACGCAGCCTATCAACGATTGCATCCTTCACTTTTACATTAGCAAACAGGGATGTTTTAATACTAGGGTGATCGACGTTACTGGTGATGGTAAAATAGCCGTCCGGCTTAATAATTTCTTCCCAACTGATTTCTACAAGTTCTTTATAAACATCGTTAGGGTTATCGGCGGTAAAGCTTTTTATACTGAACAACACCTGGCTGGCACAACGAAGGTTTAAGTTTAGCCTGGTACAATCCTGCATGCTACCCCAAAGCTGGATGCCTGAAGGAAATGATCTTTCTACTGTAAACCCTAGTTCTTCCACCTCCTGTTTTAAAAAGGGTGTTATTCTTTTATTACAAGTGATAATTATAGTAGATGCAGCATTAAATATTTTCATAAGCGGCAAACTTAGTAAATGTTGAAGCAAGGTGATGAATAAAGGACACAATGAACAGTGCAAACAGTATTCCTTGCTTTGCCCAAGGGAAGGAAAAAGTACAAGTGAGTGACACAACGATGTTTAATATTTATTCTAAAGCTTTATCCAAAAAAATCGTTAGCAGTACAAAAAGCTATTGAAAACAAAACAGCCGTAGTTTTTAGGCTACGGCTGCTGTATTCTTATTAAGATCTAACTATTTTAAATCGTCAGCTTTCAATCCTGTGTTCACCTTAATATCAGTAAACTTGATATCTTGTTTTATTGGACCAAGATCGACAATAACGCGAGTTGGAATTTGAACGCCGCTGTACGGTTTGTAATCGCTAAAAATTCTTTTGATCGTCATCTTTCCCATTGGCCCGGCATCTTCAACAGAGCTTGTCATTACTTTAAGGCCAGTAGCAACATCGTAATAATTCGTGTAGTCTCTTCCCGCTGGAGATTTTACGACTAAAACGTAAGCATCCTTGCCTTCAACCTGCTCGATGCCGCCTAATGAATACTTGTAACCCGGCTTACTTAGCATATAAGTTTCAGAAACTAAAGCTGCTCTTTCGTCAATTTCTTCTTTGTCACTAGCCTCGGGCTCCTGAGACTGGCCTTGTGCTACAAGGGTATATTTTCCACCTTTCAACAATTCTTTCTGCAGCGCCATACCCCCCATGCTCGCCTCAAAAGAATAGGCAGAAGGGAAAACGTGCTTTTGGCTGATGGTAATATCGCGACCCATTATAGAAGCAGCACCAGTCAACTGAACATCTTTTAAAGTTGCAATAGCAGCTTCGCCACCAGACATAGTTAAGGCTTTTCTCAAAATGCTTTCAGGTGTAACTGAAGCATCCGTTTGCTTAACAACCGGTGCAGATTTCTCATTTCCGTATACGTCGAAATACCTCACCTGTCCGTATTTTTCTAATCCCGGTGCGATCTCTTTAGCATTGCCAACAATTACAATATGCATTTGGTTTGGCAACACGTATTTCTGCGCAACGCTTTGTACGGTAGAAGGTGTTACAGCGCTTAAGTTCTTAAGGTAATCCTGGTAGTAATTTGCAGGAAGATTGTAACGAGCAATATTTAATGCAAAGTTTGCAATCGTTTGTGGACTTTCCAATGAACGAGCAAAGCTTCCTGACAAGTAGTTTTTCATGTTTCCTACTTCAACAGCTGTTAATGACTCAGTACGAATTCTGTTGAATTCAGATAGGAATTGAGCAATTGCACTATCAGTCTTTTCGTTACGAACGGATGCATCAGCACTAAAAGCACCGGCTAGGCGATCGCTCTTAATGCTAGAATAAGCACCATAAGTAAAGCCATGCTTTTCCCTTAAGTTCATAAATAAACGGCTGGTAGAACCTGCGCCTAAAATGTTGTTCATAACTGAAGCAGGAATAACATCAGGTGTACCTGGCTTTAGTTGTAGGGGCGTAACAAAATTAATTACACTCTGCACACTAGCCGGACGATCAACAACAGCTATATAGGTTTTAGCCGGAGGTTGTGGTTCTTTGTAAGTTGGTTTAGGAACAGCACCTGGCTTCCATGTACCAAGGTTTGCCTGCGCTAATGCTTTGGCCTCAGCTACAGAAATATCGCCAACAAATACTAAGTAAGCATTGTTAGGTTTCCAGTAAGTAGCAAAGTATTTTTTAATATCCTCCATCTTCACGTTGTTCAACGTTTCCTCGGTGGTAATGTCGCCGTAAGGGTGGTCTTTACCATAAGTAAGACGGTTTACTACGTTCTGTGCAATGGAAGCAGGATCGTCTTTCGCAGCTTGTAATCCCGATAATTCCAGCTTACGAATCTTTTCAAGTTCGGCACCAGGAAACGATGGGTGAAGAATTATATCGCTCATTAAACCAAATGCTTTTGCAAAGTTCGATTTAAGTGAAGAGGCGCTTACACTTGTGGCAGAAGCATTAATGCTTGCACCAAGAAAATCTATTTCTTCATCCAGTTGAGCCTTGTTCATTTTAGTAGTTCCGTGGCGCAAAAGCGCTCCTCCAATTGCTGTAAGCCCCGATTTGTTGCCTTCTACAATACCATCCATATCAAAAGAAAGCGTTGTTGAAATCCTTGGCAACTTTGTGTTTTCAACTACAAAAACTTTAAGTCCGTTGGCAAGCGTAAATGTAGCAGGCTTGCCTATTTTAATTACCGGAGCCGGCGAAGGCTGCGGCGCTTTACTCCTGTCAACCTGTGCCATCATCGAAAGTGGCAACAGTGCAAAAAGGTATATAATCGATTTTTTCATTATGCTTAATTTTCAAATTCTGTTTAAATGCAAGAAATGTTTTTGTTTTGATACCAGCTTAGTGCTTTGTAGAATCATCGTTGCGTCGCAATACGATCATCCGCAAATCAATGGGCAACTAGGGGTTTTATTGCTAAGCTAGTAACTGGCCCTGGAAAGTTTTAAGGCTTGCCAGTTGGTGCTGCTTTAGTTTTAGGAACATAATAAAGTACAACGCGATTGTCTTTGTTCAGGTACTTTTTTGCCACATTTAAAATATCCTGGCGTGTAACCTTTTGGTAACGGTTTAACTCAGTATTTATAAGGTTAGCATCACCAAAATATACTTCGTAGTTCGCTAGGCTTTCTGCAATACCAGCCATTGTTGAATTAGCTGATACAAAATTGCTTTCAATCTGGTTTTTTACTTTTTGGAATTCTTTTTCAGAAATCAACTCTGCCTTTAGTGAGTTCACAACGCTGTCAACCTGGGGCTCTAGAACCTCGGGCTTTACCCCCATGCTTGCAATAGCAAAGTTGATGAATAAACCTGCATCCTCATTAAAGAAAGGGATTGAAGCAGCTTGCAGTGCTAATTGTTTTTGATCTACCAAAACTTTACTCATTCTTGCAGAACGACCACCTGATAACACAGTAGACAACATACGGAAAGCATAATCTTCCTCGCTGCCCTGCTTTGGTGCACGGTATGCTTGTATTACTGCTGGCAGTTGAATGTTGTCCTGTATAACATCCCTAACCTCGCCGCCCAAAGGCTTCTCAGTTATGTTTGGACGAGGAATTGGTCTGGTGCCTTTAGGAATTGCCCCAAAATAATCTTCAATCAGCTTTTTAGCATCAGCGGTATTAAAATCTCCTGCAATTGAGAGAACACAAGTGTCAGGCACATAGAATGTCTTGTAAAAATTAATGAACTCATCAAGCTTAGCAGCATTCAAATGATCCATGCTTCCGATGGGAGCCCATTTGTACGGATGCTCTTTAAACGATCTTTTCAGAATTTCGGTGATGATGCTTCCGTAAGGTTGATTGTCTACACGTTGACGCTTTTCTTCTTTCACTACTTCACGCTGCGTGTTTACACCAATGTCTTCGATCTTGGCGTGCATCATGCGCTCACTTTCCAACCAAAGTCCCAGTTTCAACTGGTTACTTGGAAGTAGCTCATAATAAAAAGTTCTGTCCTGGCTGGTGTTTGCATTAAGGTTACCGCCGGCGTCATTCACGTATTTCATGAATTCACCTCTTTTAATGTTTTCGGTCCCCTCGAATAAAAGGTGTTCGAAAAAGTGAGCGAAACCTGTACGTGCAGTGTCTTCGTTCTTCGATCCCACATGGTATAAGGCAGTAACAGCTACCACCGGCGCCGAATTATCCTGGTGAAGGATAACTTTTAAACCATTGGGAAGTGTATATTTTTCAAAAGTAATTTTTCGTGCCTGGGCAAACAATCCGGTAGTAAGGAGTGTGCCGGCAGAAAAAATAAAAAGCCATTTTTTCATGAAAGATTTTTTTAATTATTAATCGCAAGATGCGAAAAGAAAGTTTAATCTGCGCTTAAGATAACCTTTAAAACTACCACTCAAAAAAGAAAACAGCCGCTTATCAAAGTGGGGTTGTAGCTAAATCAGTTGATGAAAAAGTGGAAGAGTTGAACCAATGTATTTGAGGATCTTTTTTAAACCAGGTTAACTGCCGTTTTGCGTATTGCCGTGTATTTGCTTTTATAGCTTCGACTGCTTTATCAAGAGAAAGCTGACCCTCGAAATAAGCAAAAATCTCTCGATAGCCAACTGTTTGCAGGGCATTTATTTTTTTAAAAGCAAGCAATTGCTCTACCTCTTCTACAAGCCCGTCGGTAATCATGGTGTCTACTCTTGCATTTATACGTGCGTATAAATTTTCACGATTAATTTGTAGCCCCACCTTAATAATATTAAAGGCCCTTTCTTCTTTAATCCCTTTTCTAAACGTAGTAATTGATTTGCCTGTCGATAACAATACTTCCAGTGCACGCATTAATCTTTGTGGGTTTTGCTGTTCTGCAATTGCCCAAAATTCGGGGTCTTTTTGTTCGAGTTCCTGTTGCAGGTAGTTGATGCCTTGCTCTTCGTACGCTTGAGCAATTTCGATACGTACAGTTTCATCAACTTTTGGTATTTCATCTAAGCCTTCGCAAAAAGCTTTTATGTAGAGGCCAGTGCCTCCAACCATTATTGCGGTATCCTTAGTTTGTAAAATTTCGCCAGCCGCTTTTAATGCATAGTCTGTAAACACTGCTGCGTTCACTTCTTCGAAAATCGAGTGAGAGTTGATGAAAAAATGGTTCACAAGCGACAATTCATTAGGAGAAGGTTTGGCGACACCAATGTTTAACTCTTGGAAACATTGCCGCGAATCAGCAGAAATAATGTCGGTTTTAAGTTGTTGGGCAAGTTTTATAGCCGCAGCAGTTTTACCTACAGCCGTAGGACCACAAATAACAATTACAGTAGGTTTTGCTGACATTGAGCAAAGATAGAAGGATAGAGGATTGAAGGATTAAAGTACCTTTTGTAATGGCCGCTTTTGATAGCTGGTACATTGCACTAGTGCAAGAAGTATAGCGAAAGCTCTACGTCTATTATTGGACTTTAGTTTTATCGGCGTCGTTTTTTTGAACCTCAGAGACACAAAAGTACTGAGGTACACAAAGGACATTGCGGACGAGGATACGCAATTATGAATAAGGGTGGAAATAGTACTGGTCTGCTCAGGGAATATTGAACCTGCAATTTCATTGCTGCAAAATGTACTAAAAGTACAAGAGTGCGACGCAACAGATGAATCATAGTAGCAATAAAGTCGGGTACAAAAAGGCTCTAATATTCTTCTTCGCTTCCGTGTTCTTCCGCTTCGCTTCCCATGCCATCATCTTCGCTTTCTACATCTGCGTCGCCTTCGCTGCCAAAGCCTTCGGCGTTGGCGCTTAGGTCATACTTTTCTTCGATGTCCACAAACTTGTCGCCGAGCAAACTTTTGGTTCCGTACTGTGGCGGGGCTATGCCTTCGGTTCGGCTGGTGGAAGGGTAGGTAGTTTTGCTGCTTTCTTCTTTACTAACGTTAATCAATTCTACCATAAAGGACCAGCCTTTGGTGAAATCATACGTGTAAAGAAATTTTTGATTGGGGTCTTTTATTTCGGAACCGATAGTGGTTTCCATCATTATAAGAGGCTCTGCCTTGTACTGTTTGTCGTATTTTTCAAGCGTAATCTCGCGACCCCTCTGCCATGTATCGTTGCTGCGGTAAAAGGTGGCCTGGTGCTTATCGTCGAATTCATACGACTTTAAAATTGCTTTATGTAAGTCGTAAAAAGTTTGCGTGTGCTTAATAACAATATCCCTGTAAACACTGTCGTCCTCTTCGTAATAAGCTCTAAATTTTAAAACAGCCATTAGCTTTAAATTCTTTTAGTGATCGGTGCGGAAATCTTTGTTGGCTCTGTTGCAAACTTCCTACCAACGAACCAAAGAAACAATAAAAAGTTTATTATTCAACGGGGTGTAAATCAAGTTCCCTTCCTTTCTGAAGCATGAAAGCGTGGGCAGCATTGTAATTATTTGGAATAATGCCGTCAAGGATCGCTTCGCGAATGGCATCTTTTATGAGGCCTACCTTTCGCCCAGGTGGTAAATCGAATGTTTGCATAATCATTTCGCCAGTTACCGGTGGTTGCCAGTTTCTTAGCTGATCACTTGTTTCAACTTCTTCCATGTGCTGTTTTACCAACTGGAAATTCTCGAGGTAACGCTTCACCTTTTGCCTGTTCTTGCTCGTAATATCAGCATTGCAGAGGAACATAAGCGCATCAATATCTTCACCTGCATCGAACAATAAGCGGCGGACAGCGCTGTCTGTAATATTTTCTTTTGTAAGGCTGATAGGCCTTAAATGAAGCGCAACCAGCTTTTGTACAAACCGCATGCATTCGTGCTGTGGTAATTTTAGCTTTGCAAAAATCTTCGGAACCATTTTAGCCCCTACCACTTCATGTCCGTGGAAGGTCCAGCCGTGGCCTTCTTCAAAACGTTTGGTTGCGGGTTTTCCTATATCGTGTAACAAGGCGGCCCAGCGCAGCCAAAGGTCTTTTGTATTAACGGCGATGTTATCAATAACCTGTAGGGTGTGGTAGAAATTATCTTTGTGGCCCTTCCCGTCGATGTATTGTGCACCGGCGAGATCGACCATTTGAGGAAAAATAAGCTTTAGGAGCCCTGATTTATAAAGAAGATCCAATCCAACTGAAGGCTTGTTGCACAACATGATCTTGTTGAACTCGTCGGTAATTCTTTCTTGTGAAATGATCTTGATTCGTTCTGCATTTTCAGCAATGGAGTTAAAAGTACTTTCCTCGATAGTAAAGTTAAGTTGAGCTGCGAACCGGATTGCCCGCAACATCCTCAAGGGATCATCGCTGAATGTTTGGGAAGGTTCGAGTGGAGTACGAATAATTTTGGCTGCAAGATCAGATAAGCCGTTAAAGGGATCTACAAGTTCTCCATAGCCCTGCTCATTTAAACTTATAGCAAGTGCATTTATAGTGAAGTCGCGACGATTTTGATCGTCTTCAATTGTGCCGGGTTCAACTTCGGGATTCCTGCTATCAGAGCGATAGCTTTCTTTACGGGCTCCTACAAATTCTACCTCAAAATCGGGCAGCTTAATTTGTGCAGTGCCAAAGTTTTTAAAGAATGCCACAGCGGGCTTCGGTGAGAAGCGTTCAGCTACTTTATTGGCTAATTCAATTCCATCTCCCAGGCACACAATGTCTGCGTCTTTCGTAGGTCTTTTGATTATCTTATCGCGAACAAATCCACCAATTAAAAAAGCAGGCACACCCAATTCTTTGGCTGCATTCGATATTTTTTTTAAGATGAATTGCTCTCTTTCACTGCAATTTATATACATGATTGCGGCAAAGATAGAGGGATTGGGATATTGAAGTATAAGGGAGCGGAGGATTGGAACCTACTATTCAAATTCTAATTCATTCCTGAAGAACTCCCAGTTACCAAAAGAATTGAACATGGATTTGTCCTGCGTATTCCTTGGTTTATTGGAACTGGTATTATCCCGGTTATTATTACTAGACATTATTTTGTCTTCCATTCCTATCGACTTAAGGATGTTGCGGAGCAAAGGCATTTTATTCTGAGGTACAGAGAGAGTTACTTGTGGCATGACTGGTTGCATTTTGTAAGGTTGGAACAATTACTCTGCCATCCACACAACAAAAAAATTAAAATTTGAAAGTTTTTTCTTTTACTTCCTAAGAATGCTTATCCCGCCTTCGTTTTGCCATTTTACAATTGTTGATGCAGAAGTTTCTGTTTGGTCATCCTGCCGATATTTTACCACATAATCAACTTGCTGTTTAAGTTCCGTGGGGATGTCCTTAAAAAACTGGGGCGAAGGTTGGGTGTGCAGGTTGGCTGATGTGGAAACAACCGGCTTTTTAAAACGCTTTAAAAGGTGTCGGCAAAAGTCTTCTTTAACGAGGCGAATCGCGATTGAGCCGTCGTTATTCAGCACGTTGTCAGCTACTTCTAGTCCGTTTTCGTAAATAACTGTTGTTGGCTTTTCTACGGTCTCCAGGTAGTTAAATGCCTCCAGGTTTAGGTTAGCTACATAGTGTATAAGGTCTCTTTCGTTAGCTAATATCACTATTAATCCCTTGTTTAATGGTTTGCCTTTTATCGCTATTAATTTGTCTACAGCTGCCGCGTTGGTGGCGTCGCAGCCCAGTCCCCAGATGGTGTCAGTTGGGTATAATATTACCCCTCCGGCTTGTAACACAGCGAGGCAGTTTTCTATATCGGCGTTAAAATCAGTCATGGAAATTCAAAAGTAAAAAGTAAAAATTCAAAAGTGTGAAAGCGAGAGAATAAATAAACAGATGGGTGTAACGGCTATAGTGGTTTGGTTACGAGCAAGCGCTTTTCATGGCGTCATCGTTGTGTCACTCACTTGTACTTTTGAGTCTAAATGTATCGAGTGAGGACGAAGTGATTCAAAAGACGGTAGCTTTTATTATGCGTGATAGAACTTTATCTAGCAGCAAAATGACCAATCATATGGTTTGTCTTTTTGCTGAGTAAAGGGAACTTGTACAAGAGTGCGACGCAAGAAAAGCTTAATAGTAGAACTATACCCTGAACCAAAAAAATACTACTGCGAATAGTTGCCAGTAACCGAGTTGTATACCTTCAAAACACCTTCAGCGCACTTTTCTGGTGTAAAGTTTTGCGCATGCTTCCACCCTCTTTCTATCATTTCGTTGGCAACCGCATCAATAGTTGCTACAGTAAACATGGCTTCGGCCATATCGATTGTAGAAAGTGGATTAATTAAAATGGCAGCGTCGCCGGCAGTTTCAGGCATGCAGCTAACGTTGGAAGTGATTACGGGGGTTTTGCTCCACATCGCCTCTAAAACGGGAATGCCAAAGCCTTCGAAAGTAGAAGGATAGATCATTGCGATGGCAGACTGGTAAATGGCTGGAAAGTCGTCAGCGTTTTTATACGATGGAAGTTCGTTTATGCTCACATCATCTGAGAGAAAGATCACCGACGACTCGATATTTTGTTGCTTGCAATATTCCTTTACTTCCAGTTTGTATTTATCGCCGTTGCCAATTACAACTAATGGAATTGGTAATGTTTCCTTTAGTTGATTAATGGCTTTGCAAATCCTGAGCAGGTTCTTTCTTTCGATGATGGAACCAACGTATAAAAAGAATTTATCGGGTAAATTATAGCGCTGTTTTATAAGCTGCTTCTGGTGATCGGTTACTGGTTTAGAAAAGGAAGGATTACAGCTTTGGTAGCAGATGTCGATCTTCTCTTCAGGGATTTTATAGAACGATACAATGTCATCTTTAGTTTGCCTGCTGATGGCAATAATCCTGTCAGCATTGTTGCAGGCATACTTAAACTTTTTACGGTAAATAATTACGTCGATAGGATTGTATTGCCTGGGATATCTTTCGAAAATAAGATCGTGAATAGTTACGACGGATTTGATACTGGTACGCTGAATGCCAATTGGAATTTCGTGGCTCAATCCGTGGTAAAGATTTATGTTGCGGGAAAGCAAATCTGCTTTAACCCAGTTGCTTCTCCAAACCGATCGCAATGCTTTTCCCGGGAAATTTATTGGGACAATGTTCTGCATGTTGGCAAATGGCGCAACCGAAAAACGGTTGGTAATTTTAGGTGCACAGAGGTAATATTGATGTTTTGGAAAACGGGTAGCCAAAGATGAAATAAGCGTACGACTATAATGGCCAAGTCCTGTTCCATTTTGGTAAGCTCTTTTTGCATCGAAGGCTATATTCATTCGTAGTGGATTTAAAATGGTATAAATGTTAGGATTACATTTGTTGCAAACATATCTAAATCTGCTGTTGTACCGTTAGTGAAAGGAAATTTTGATGATGAAAGCGTTGTTTCTTGTACTTGTTTTATTATTTAATGTTTTGTGTTTACAAGCACAGCAAGGATATAATCCAGAATTAGTAGCGCATTTTAACTGGATGAATAATAAGACGTTTCCTTCTCTCGAGCTTGAGGATTCGAGCGGAAATATTATTCGCGCCGATTCATTAAAAGGTAAAACAGTTTATGTTGACTTTTGGTTTATCAACTGTTCGCCTTGCATAAGGGAAGTGCCATATTCAAAAAGTTTACATGAATTTTTTAAGGCTGATACAAATATTGTTTTCTTAAACATCTGCATAGAAAACCTGGATAGAAAAGACAAGTGGAAAGAGACCGTGAAAGAAAAAGGACTGAAAGGCCTGCAGGTTTTCTATGCACGAAACAGGCCGCAGAAAGTAAACCTGCTGCGAGTGTTTAATGTTTCCTTTCCCACTTATGTTATTTTAAACAAGGATCTGAAAGTGATAGGTTATGATGCGCCACGACCATCGGAGGAAGGTTTTGTGCACTGGTCGTTGGAACAAGCGCAGCAGGGTATTGGCTTAGCTGAATCTTATAGGAAAATGGTAAAGAAAACAAAAGAATACCAAAGCTTTATTGCGAGTAACTGGAAGACAATTGAAGAGTTAAGATCAGTACATTAGTTCTTATTTACATCACTTAGTTGATTATAGCTTTCTTGATAAGGCAGAACCTATACAAGTTTATACATCTTCCCTGGTAGAGAAGTTACTATGTTTTGAAACTCGAGGTTAAGCATGGCGGCTGCAACCGTACTGCTGGTAAGGCCGCTTTTTAAAAAGATCTCATCAATGTGTACCGTTTCTCTTTCCTGAAGCAGTTGCATTAGTACAGTTTCCTCGGGTGATAAATCGATAAATAGTTGTCGCTGTGGTTGTTTTGCTATTTTCTTTTGCTGCCATCCTAAGGCCTGAACTAGTTGGGTTGTATCTGTTAGCATTACTGCCTTGTTGGTCTTAATTAGGTAGTTGCAGCCGGCACTTTTACTGTCGTTTATTCTACCCGGAAAAGCAAAAACATCTCTGTTGTAACCACGAGCCAACTCGGCGGTGATCATGCTGCCACCGCGGTTGGCTGTTTCTACTACAATGGTACAATCGGCCATGCCGGCAACAATACGATTGCGTTTGGGAAAGTTATGCCTGTCGGGCAAAGTGCCTTTTCTAAACTCTGTTAGTAACCCACCATTTAGTAGTAATTGTTTTGCAAGGCTGGTATGTTGGGCAGGATAAATTTTATCTAAACCATGTGCAAGAACGCCAATATTTGTAATGTTGTTTTGAACAGCAGATTTGTGGGCAATGGAATCTATACCATAAGCAAGTCCGCTAATGATTAGAACATCGTGTGGTTTTAGTTCGGTTACCAGTTGTTCGGTTACCTGCTTGCCATATTCTGTGTTATTACGTGTTCCAATAATGCTTATAATTTTAGTTGCATTAAGATTAGCAGTGCCGCGATAGTATAAAAGAGTAGGAGAGTCGTAACACTTTAATAGCCGTTGTGGATAGCTAGGATCAGTTATAAAAATGGGTTGAATTTTATGTGTCTCCACAAACTTTAATTCGTCCTCGATAGAGGCGAAATTATTGTATTGCTTAATGCTGTTTGCTTTTACTTCGCCAATGCCATCGATTACCTCGAGTGTATCTTTTTTTGCTTTAAAAACACCTTCAGCGTTACCAAAGGCGTTCACTAAAATTTTGGCTTGTACAGGGCCAATGTTGGGGATGGTGGTAAGGGCAATTTGGTAAATAAGATCGGGCGACATATATTTTTTTGCTCAATAAATTTAAAGTTTAATCAATAAAGGCTTCTTTGAAATTATTGTTCTAAGGAGTGATTGAAAAATCTTTCATTGCTGCCATGGAAAAATACAAGTACAAGTGAGTGACACAACGATGTTGCTATAAAACCAAATGCGGGCAACCAAAAAAATACTATATAAAGACGAGCTGGCTGCAAAAACAAAAGCCATCTTCAGAACGAAGATGACTTTTGAATACTTTAATTATACTCATTACTGTCCTACAATCACAAACTCGGTTCTCCTGTTTTGTGCTCTTCCGGTTTCAGTTTTATTTTCTGCAATAAGTTTGGTTTCACCGAAGCCTTTAAAGGTTAACCGTGCTGCTTCTACGCCCTGGGCTATTAGATAGTCTACTACAGATTTAGAACGGGCTGCGGAAAGCTTAAGGTTATCAGCAGGCTTACCAACATTATCAGTATAACCGTTGATCTGTACTTTAAGCGATGGATTTTCTTTTAGCAAATTCAGTAACCTGTTTATATCTATGAGGCTGATCTTTTGAAGTTGTGCCGAGTTTGTTTCAAACAAAATGTTCTTTAAAATAACCGAGGCGTTTAACTCAACCGGCTTAAGAGGAATGTCTTTATCATAAGTACTATCGGGAGACTGGTTACTTAACCTGTATATGTCGGTATAAAATAGGTAGCCTTTGCGGTTAACTGAAAAAGCATAATCTTTACCAACAGGTAGCGTTATAAAATAATGTCCGGTTTCGTCGGTTTGAATATTTGTAACTGGCTGTTGTGTGCTCATATCAACAAGTTCAACGCCGCTTGGCAACCCTTTACCTGTTTTCATGTCGTACACTTTACCCTGCACGTACAAGGTTTTTGCAGGCCGCACGTTAGGCCTTAGTTCAAAGGTATAAATGTCTAAACCTCCGCGGCTGTCGCTACGGTCGCTGGCATAAAATGATGTCTTTCCATCTGCCGCTACAAAAAGGCTTCCTTCATGTTCTATAGTATTTATTGGATAGCCTAAGTTCTCAGGGGCACTCCATTTATTATTAGGCCCCTTGCGAATTAGGAACAGGTCTTTATCGCCATAGCCTAATAACCCGTTGCTTGAATAATAAAGAGTCGCATTGTCGGCATGTATAAAAGGTGCTTCTTCATCGCCTGCTGAGTTAACCTGCGGTCCCATGTTTTGTGCAGCTCCCCATCTTCCATTTGGCAAGCGATAGCTTACGTAAATATCTTTACCGCCGTAACCGCCATACCTGTTACTGCTAAAATACAGCGCTCTTTTGTCAGAGCTAATCGTTGGTGCACTTTCCCAAAATTCGGTATTAATATTTCTGCCAAGGTTAAGAGGCTCGCTCCACCCTTCTGGTGTATAGTAAGATATGTAAAGATCAAAATCGCCAAAGCCGCCCTGGAAGTTGTAGCCTGCAAAAATGAGCCATTCGCCATCGTGAGAAATATTAATAGCGCCTTTGGAGGACTCCATGTTAATATCTCCTCTTATTAAACGGCTTCTGCTGTATGACTTGTTGGGTAAAATGGTGCTCTCGAAAAAGTCTTCTCTAAAACCCTCGCCACGGCGGGTAAAAACAAACTGGCTGTCGTTTATTGTGATCGAGGGATAATATTCGCTGCTCGGAGAATTGATACTGTCTCCCAGGTTTCTGGGTGCAAAAACATAATTGCCGACCGGGTTTTTTCCTTCGTACTCAACGGCAAATTCAAAACTACTTTTCCTGTATTCACCGCTTTTGCGGCTTCTGTCGCTTAATTCAGGAATGGTTAAAAACTGGTTGATCGACTCCAGTGCTTCTTTAAAGCGGCCCAGGCCCGCAAGGTTGATACTGTAAGGAAGGTTATAAAATTTAAAATATTGGGAGTCGATAGAACGGCCTTTTTCGTAAAGTTCTACTGATTTCTGATAGTTCTTAAGTTGACCATATGCTCCTGCCATCGATAAGATCGCATCAACATAACTAGGATCGATCTCGACTGCTTTTTCCAGTAAAACAATTGCCTCTTTATGTTTGTCTTCCTGCAATTTTAAAATTGCACGTTCAAATACGGCAACTGCTTTCTTATTTACCTTTTCAACATCGTAAGACTGTGCCGGAGCCGACACAGAAAGGCCAAAAAATATTATTAATAAGATGTTTCTCATACGAGGTTGAAGGTCGGAAAAAGGTATAAAATGGCGTTGTTAAAATTGCTTATCATGCCTTCTTCAAAGCATGGTCTTTAGTAACGACAAAAGGAGGAATGTATTTTTGCCGCCCGCTAATACTTTTATTTAACCCGCAGAAGTACCGGTTTCAGCAGCCGTTGCGTCGCACCCTTCAACTTTCTAACTCTATTGAGCTAACCTATCCTACGGAACATTAATATATTTATGTATCTGCAAGCTTAGCTCCCACTTAGGATTTGCTTTGATATAATCTATAATTAAAGGAGTAATTATCGGCGATCTTTTCCACTCAGGCTGTAGGTATAATTTACAAGAGGGGCTTACTTCGCTTGCAAAAGATTCTGCCCAGGCAAAATCATTCTTGTTGTACACAATTACTTTAAGCTCATTAGCTAAAGGCAGTATCTCGGGAAGTGGTGCTTTAAATTTTTTCGGGGAAAGGCAGATCCAATCCCAGGTGCCGCTGAGGGGCGAAGAGCCCGATGTTTCAATGTTTGTATTAAATCCTTCCGCTTTTAGCTCGGCGGTTAAATCATCGAGGTTGTGGAATAACGGCTCTCCACCTGTGATTACGGCCATTCTTCCTTCAAAGGCAGCTGCTTGTTCTACAATTTGTTCAACAGCTTGTTTAGGGTGAGCATCTTCATCCCAGCTTTCTTTTACATCGCACCAAAAACAACCGACTTTACAACCCGCCAGGCGTATAAAATACGCAGCTTTCCCCTGGTGGTATCCCTCACCCTGTATGGTGTAAAAACTTTCCATCACCGGCAACATGGTTGTCTTCTTCTCAACTAAAAACATAACGGCAAAGGTAATAATACAGGGTTAGCCACCAACAGGAAATTATAAATGAAGCGTTAACAAAGTGAGAACTAAAGAGACAAGGACGGGTAAAGCTCGACCCTTAGTAATTGCTAGAACTAAGTTTAATTGAAATTTCTCTGGTGTTTTGGGACTGCCTGTTGATGATTGAAGTTTTTAAATTTAGTTTCACGGCTGAAGGGAATCCAATTGTACAAGAGTGCGACGCAACGGCTGCTCAATAGAAATCTTCGGCTCGCTAACCCAAAATCTTTAAAAATTACTGCGTGTTCTGTATTGCCGCAGCGAGGTCTTCATCACTTAACTTTTCTTCCCAATCAGCAGGAAGTTCGAGTCGTACAGATTGAGCACCACCAGATGGCGTGCAAACCACAGGCACTTTTCCATCGCCGGTTTCGGATAATTCTGCAATTTTTTCAGCTACGTTACCATCCGCGCCGGCATAAGCCTGCACGCAGGTCCACTTGGTGTTATCACTTGTTGTTACTTCCCGTTGCTTCATCGCACTTTATTTTTGTCGCCTGTTGTAGGCATCCATCGTATTTTTCATCAGACCTGCAATCGTCATCAAACCAACTCCCCCGGGAACTGGCGAAATAGCAGAAGCCTTTTTAGATACACCTGCATATTCAACATCGCCCTTTATGCGATAACCTTTAGCGGCAGTAGTGTCATCCACACGGGTAATACCCACGTCAAACACTATAGCGCCTTCCTTCACCATATCTTCTTTTATAAAACCGGGCCTGCCCAAAGCGGCAACAATTATATCGGCGCTGCGGGTAATGTCGGCAAGGTTGGGCGTATGCGAATGGCAAATAGTAACCGTGCAGTTTCCGTACAACAGGTTACTGCTTAACAAAATACTCATGGGTCGGCCCACAATATTGCTGCGTCCAATTACTACTGCATGCCTACCTTTTGTAGATAACTTAAAATGCTCGAGCATAAGCATGATACCGTATGGCGTGGCAGGAATAAAAGTTTCCATCCCTTGCACCAAACGGCCCACACTTATCGGGTGGAAACCGTCCACATCTTTATCGGGGTTGATTTTGCTTATTACTTTTTGTTCGCTTATTTGTTTTGGCAGCGGCAATTGCACTAAAATACCGTCAATATTGTTGTCGTTATTAAGGTCTTCTATTTTTGCCAGCAATTCCTCTTCTGTGGTTGTATCCTCAAAACGCACCAGGGTTGATTGAAAGCCGATTTCCTCGCAGGTTCTTACTTTACTGGCAACGTAAGTTTCGCTGGCGCCATCCGAGCCAACTAAAACGGCGGCAAGATGCGGCGGCCGTTTCCCTAGTTCAATCAATTCTTTTGTGGCTTCTGTAAGCGTTTCTTTTACCGCTTTCGATGCAATTTTTCCATCAAGTACTAACATGGTTTCAAAGGTATTGCCTCTATTGTTTTTACTTGGTAAAAAGTTTTAAAGAACATGTTTAAAAGTTATTTTTAATTTACCGCAGTAGTTTTTCATAGCGTCATTGTTGCGTCGCAATTACTTTATCTGTATTCCAGTGGTCATCTTAAGGCTCCCATATAAATGTTGCAAACCATTTTAAAAGCCGACTTTCCGTCTAAAAATTTTATTATTTGCTTAAATGAATGTATAGTTATAAATTTCAATATTAAACCTAACTGCTTGAAACCATTTCTACTCCTATCTTTCCTGCTATGGAATATTTTAGCCTATGCACAACAAGTGCGGCAACCAGTAGCATTAAACTATGTTGGCATTGGTACGTATAGTAAAAATTTTAACGACGTGTTTTCTGCCTCTGTTAATCAGGCATCATTAGCTCAATTAAAATCAGGCGGTTTTGGTGTTTACGGCGAACGACGGTTTTTGTTGGATGAATTAAACCAATACTCAGCTATTATAGCTTTGCCAACTACCACGGGTACTTTTGCAATTCAGGGTGATTACTTCGGATCTACACATTATAACGAGAGCCAGGTGGGTATTGCCTATGGGCGTAAGATTACTGAAAGAATAGATGTAGGGGTTAAATTTAATTATTTAACCACCACAGTTGCTGGTTATGGCGATGCCTCTGCCATTAACTTTGAAGTCGGCACTATTCTCCATTTAACCGACAACCTGCACGCCGGCATACATGTGTACAACCCCCTAAGCAGCAAGTTGGGCAAGACCGGTACAGAAAAAATTCCCTCCATTTATAGAATTGGTTTAGGCTATGAGGTATCAGATCGGGTATTCTTATGTACCGAGATTGTAAAGCAGGAAGATCAGCCTGTTGGTGTAAATGCCGGCTTCCATTACAGCTTGCATGAAAAGTTTTTTTTACGTGGTGGTATCGCCACAGCAACGAATAATAGTTATGCGGGTGTTGGTCTTAACTTAAACGTATTTCGTATCGATCTTACTGCGTCTTATCATCCTCAACTAGGATTTACACCGGGCTTACTCTTATTATTAAACTTTAAGAAAGCAGAACAGAAGTGAGAAAATCGTTGACTATATTCTTAATAGTTTTTAGCTCGCTAACGTTGTATGCTCAAGAGGAAAATCCGGTACAGCCCGGTAGCAAACTGGAGCAGCAGTTAGAAAACTTAACCGAACTGCAGGATAGTGAAACCGAAGATGATAGCTACCTGCAATCCCTGGTGCAATTCCGGCGGCATCCTCTAAACCTAAATACAGCAACAGCAAGTGAACTACGCGAGCTACGGTTTTTAAACGCTTTACAAATTCAAAGTTTGCTCCGTTATCGGCTCCTTTTAGGCAACCTTATCAATATTTACGAGCTCCAGGCTGTTCCTGGTTTTGACGTAGAAACGATACAAAGAATAATTGGTTTTGTAACTGTTGGCAACCCGCTTCCTTTTTCTGCTGATATGAAGGCAAGGTTTACTGAAGGCCAGCATTCAATACTTATAAGGGGGCAACAGGTTTTGGAAAAAAGCAACGGCTTTATACGCCCCGACTCAATTGCTAACCGCTACCCAGGCAGCGCACAACGTTTGTTTGTAAGGTATAAATATGTTTACCGCAATCTCTTCCAGTTTGGAATTGTTGGAGATAAGGATGCAGGCGAGCAGTTTTTTAAAGGCCAGCAAAAAAGCGGCTTCGACTTTTATTCATTCCATTTATTTGCAAGAAAACTGGGCCCGGTAAAGTTGTTGGCTTTAGGCGACTTTACAGTAAACATGGGCCAGGGATTAATACATTGGCAAAGCCTTGCATTTAAAAAGAGTGCAGATGTAGTAGCTGTAAAGAGGCAAGCTGATATTTTAAGGCCTTATAATTCTGCAGGAGAATATAACTTTCAAAGAGGCATTGGCGCTACCGTAGGTGTAACCAAGAAAATAGATGTAACAGCTTTCGCCTCGTACCGTAACCTCGACGCTTCTCTTAATGGTGATACATCACAAACTAATGAAGATTTTATCAGTTCAATTCTTAATTCTGGCTACCATCGTACACCTAACGAGCAGGGTAAAAAAAATCTCATAACACAAACTTCTTTTGGTGGAAATATTTCTTATAACAGCAACAACTTCCATCTTGGAGCCAATGGTGTCGGTTTTATGTTTTCTTCTCCGCTTCAAAAAGATATACAGCCCTACAATCAATATTCAATACAGGGAAAAAGCTGGCACAACTACAGTTTAGATTATAGTTATACTTATCGCAACATCCATTTGTTTGGTGAAGCTGCTATGGATAAGAACGGATCAAAAGCTTTAGTAAGCGGTTTATTAGCGAGTCTCGATCCAAGAGTGGACGCCTCCTTAGTATACAGGAATATTGAAAAGACTTACCAGACTCTTTACGGCAATGCTTTTACCGAAAGCACTTTTCCCACTAACGAAAAAGGGCTGTTTGCAGGCTTAAGCATCAAGCCAATACCAGTAATTAGGATTGATGCATATGCAGATATATTCAGCTTCACATGGTTAAAGTTTAGAGTAGATGCGCCTTCGCAAGGAACCGAATATTTTATTCAATTAAATTACAAGCCCAATAAGCAGGTAGAACTTTATACGAGGTACAGAAACGAGAACAAGCCAATTAACCTATCCGGTTTAGATCTTGCCACCCGCTCTGTGTTCATCCGTCCACGTCAAGATTGGCGAACCCAAGTTTCATACAAAGTCAGTCGTACGGTTACGCTACGTAACAGGGTACAACTTCTGTGGTACAATCCAAAAGAAAAAGATAGAAGCCAGGAAGGGTTTGTGTCTTATGTTGATTTTGCTTACAAGCCTTTAAGTAAACCGCTCTCCTTAAATACCCGCTTGCAGTATTTCGAAACCGAAGGGTTTGATAGTAGGATCTATGTGTACGAGAGCGACGTTTTATATAGTTTTTCTATTCCCCAATTCATAGGTAAAGGACTGCGTTATTATGTCAATTTAAATTATGACGTAACTAAAAAAATGACAGTATGGTTTAGGTGGGCACAAACAATTTACCAAAACCATTCTTCAATAGGCAGCGGGTTAGATGAAATAAAAGGCAATAAAAGAAGCGAAGTAAAGCTTCAAATGATGTATAATTTTTAAGCCTCTCCTGCAAATGACATTTTTTCTGGTCTAACTGTCATCTCAACTTTTAAAAATGAAATTTTTTCAGATCACATCCACTGGCATTTCAGTTGATTTAGCAAGGGTGTAAAAACAAAAAATAAAACCATTTTAAAAAGGAGGAATTATGACACTCGCAAAAAGAAATTCGAACCTAACCAATTCGCTGCCTGGGTTATTTGACGACTTTTTTACCAGGGATTTATTTAATTGGGGCGACACAAATTTTTCAACAAGCGGAACAACATTGCCTGCGGTTAATGTAAAAGAAACTGCAGAAAACTTTGAAGTAGAAATGGCTGCTCCTGGCATGAAGAAAGAAGATTTTAAGGTAGAGTTGAATAATAACGTCCTTACCATTAGCAGCGAGCAAAAGCATGAAAGCGAACAAAAAGACGGTGAGAGGTACAACCGGAAAGAATTCAGTTACCAGTCGTTCCAACGTAGCTTCCAGTTATCAAAAGAAGCTGTAGATGCAGATAACATACAGGCTAAATATGAAGATGGAGTACTTCGCTTAATGATACCAAAACGCGAAGAAGTAAAGCAGAAACCTGCTCGCCTGATCAATATTTCTTAATAACCAGATCAGGAAATTGTTGAAGAGAGGAAGCCCCTCTCTTTTTTTATTTCTATTCATTATACAATTCTCTTTCAACCTCTTTTAATGAGGGAGATTTATTTTACCAGCAGAAATCATATAATCAGCATCGTTGTGTCACTCACTTGTACTGTATTACTTAATTCAGCGGTACACGTTGTACAAAGTAATTTAGCATATAGGCTGCAAAAGATGCAATAAAAGTATGATGTCAAGAGAGTGAAACAACAATGACGCCATAGAAACCAATTCTCGAAACAAACGAAAAATAAAGAGACCCGTAATCTTTTTTAATCAATAATATAAGAGCATTGTTGCTAAACTTAGCTCTCATTAGCTTCGTGTATGTGGTCGTCATAAAGGGTTCCACACTTAACTTATATTTCCCAAAAAATGTCTTAAAGGAAGCTTTCCAGAGAACTAACAATTTATGCCCACACATAAAGCAGGAAGTATACAACCCTATTTAATGTGGACAAAGAGAACGATGGACTTAACTACTGCGTCAGTCTATAAATATTTTGGTAGGGACGACATGGTATTGTAGGTAAGACCGGGATGCTAATTGGAGGGCTACGTAAAGCAAGGTGGCCGCAGGTGATCGCCCATTTTAGGGGCAGGTATAAAGGATGTTCTGATGTATTGTGCTTTTTTGGTGCTAATTATTCCACACCAATTACAAAGTAGCTGCTGCAGTTCACCTAAACACACGTTCATTCTTCTTTGCAATTTTGAATGTTGAGTAAAAAAAACGCTTTTTTCCGTGCAGCATTTTATTTCTACCGTCTGTCCTTTGATTTCTGAAGGAAAAAGATTTAACAAAATAATAAAGTAATTCTGGCAATTTATTTTTCTTCCTCTATTTTTACTAGAAATTTTTTAAAATTAAAAGCACATGAGAAAAATTGTATCACTCTTTACAATGCTGTTGCTTATAACGTTAATGGCAATAGCACAAACTCGACCTATCACTGGGAGGATTGTGGATCAAACGGGCCAACCTGTGAGTGGGGCATCTATAACAATTCGTGGCACCGGGACTGGTGTCTCCGCTAATGCTAACGGAGACTTCTCAATTAATGCTAAAACAGGAGATGTTTTGGTAGTTTCTGCAGTAGGCGTTCCTTCAAAGGAAGTAATTGTCACGTCAGGTTCTGCTTTAACTGTCTTATTAACTCGACAAAGTGCAGACCTTTCAGAAGTAGTTGTTACTGCCTTGGGTATTAGAAGAAGTCGCAATCAACTTCCATATGCGGCTCAAACCGTTTCTGGCGAAGCTGTAAGCCAAGCGAGAAGCAATAATTTTGTTAGTGCCCTTTCTGGAAAAGTGTCAGGTGTTGAAATAAGAACAGGTAATGCAATGGGTGCTTCAAGTAATATTGTAATCAGGGGTACAAAGTCTTTATCATATAGCAACCAAGCGATGTTTGTTATAGATGGAGTGCCAATTGATAATTCTAATACAAGTAGTTCAAACACAGCAACTGGAAGAGGCGGTTTTGATTATGGTAATGCCGCTGCAGACGTTAATCCTGACGATATAGAGTCTCTTACTGTTCTAAAGGGTGCGGCAGCAACTGCATTATATGGCTCCCGTGCTGCTAATGGTGTAGTGCTTATTAATACCAAAAAAGGTAGAAGGGGATTGGGTATCACTGTTAACAGTGGAGTTACAGTAGGTAGGTTTGATAAAACTACTTATGCTAAATACCAAAAGGAATATGGTGCCGGGTATGCCACTTCTGGGTATGGCGCTCCTTCCCCTAATGGCGGTTTCTTTTATTTTGACGCAAATGGAGATGGTATTCGCGATCTGGTTGTACCTACAACTGAAGATGCTTCTTATGGTCAAAGGTTTGATCCAAATTTGATGGTTTATCATTGGGATGCATTTGACAGAACTTCTCCAAATTTTAGAAAAGCCCGACCTTGGGTAGCCGCTCAAAATGATCCTACCAGCTTTTTTGAGTCAGCAACATCTACAAATAACAGTGTTTTTGTAGATGGTGGTAGTGACAAAGGAATGTTCAAATTAGGATATACCCGAAATGATGAGAAAGGCATATTGCCAAACAGCAATATACTTAAAAACCTAATTAATTTTTCTTCTTCCTTTAAAATTACTGATAAACTTACTGCAAATGCAGGAATTAACTTTTCTAACATTAATGGTAAAGGAAGATATGGAACGGGGTATGATGACTTTAACGTAAACCAGTCTTTCAGGCAGTGGAATCAATCAAATGTTGATTTCCAAGAACAAAAAGATGCTTATTTTAGAAGTAAGCAAAACATGACTTGGAACTGGGCTGATCCTTCCACAGAAAGTGGGTTATATCCTATTTATACTGATAATCCATATTATAATCGTTATGAAAATTTTGAACAGGATAGCCGTTTCAGGTATTTTGGTAATGCGTCACTCTCTTATGCTCCAACCCCATGGTTAAATATTTTAGGCCGGGTTTCATTGGACTCTTATGATGAACTTCAGGAAGAAAGAGTTTCAGTAGGTAGTCATGAAGTATCTTCCTATAATCGGTTTAATAGAACTTTCAGGGAAGCTAACTACGATTTGTTAGCGAATTTTGACAAAGATTTAAATGCTGATTTTAATTTGAAGGCTCTAATTGGTTTAAATATAAGAAGAACCACAACTAATTCAATTTTTGCGGAAACAAACGGAGGTTTAGTGGTTCCTAATTTATATTCCCTATCTAACTCTCTAAATCCTATAAATGCACCTACTGAATCCTACCAGAGAGTTGCAGTAGATGGCCACTTTGCAGGAATTACACTAGGATACCGCGAGTTTTTGACATTAGATTTAGCAGGCAGGCAAGACCGAGCATCAACTTTGCCTACAAGTAATAACAGCTATTTCTATCCTTCTATATCTGGTAGCTTCTTATTTTCAAAACTGTTGCCTACTGCCAATTGGTTATCACTGGGTAAATTGAGAGCTAACTATGCTGAAGTAGGTAACAATGCGCCCTACGGAAGTTTAACTGATATATACGATAAGCCAACTCCATTTGGAACAGCAACATTATTTTCTCTGCCAAGTACTAAAAACAACCCCAACTTAAGGCCAGAAAGAACAAAGAGCTACGAAGTAGGGTTAGATATTGCTTTCTTAAAAAACCGTCTCGGCTTTGATTTGACTTATTATAACACTAAGAGTATTGACCAAATTTTTCCTGTAGCAGTTTCTACTGCCACTGGTTACAGTAATAAATTTGTAAATGCCGGCACAATTCAGAATAAGGGTATTGAACTTTCCTTGTTTGCTACCCCAGTTAAAAAACAAAACTTCAGCTGGGATATGAATATTAACTATACAAGGAATAGAAATAAGGTATTGGAACTATACGAGGAAAGTAAGAATTTGCAAATTGCATCTTTTCAGGGAGGAGTATCAGTAAATGCTACAGTAGGTGAGCCATATGGTACTTTGCAAGGAAGAACATGGAATATGGTTAATGGAGAAAAGCTTGTTGGAGCGAATGGTTATTATAGTATGACCACTACTACAAATAACGTAATAGGCAACGTAAACCCTGATTGGATTGGTGGAGTATATAATACCTTCAAGTACAAAAATGTTTCTCTTGGTTTCCTTGTCGATGTTCGTAGTGGTGGAGATGTTTTTTCTCTTGATCTTTATTATGGATTAGCCACAGGTATTTATCCTGAAACAGTGGGTAACAATGATTTGGGAAATCCCTCCAGAAACACAATTGCTAATGGTGGGGGTGTAATTCTTTCAGGAGTAACTGCTGACGGGAAAGCTAACACAAGAAGAGTTCCTAATAACTTTGGTTTGTATGGTTATGCAAGAAATCCACAGGATGCTTTTGTATACGACGCCAGCTACGTTAAGTTAAGGGAGTTAAACGCAACATACTCTTTACCACAAAGTCTTGTTAATCGTATTAGACCTATAAAGGGTATTGATCTATCTTTAATTGGAAGGAATCTATGGATCATTCATAAAAATCTTCCATATTCTGATCCTGAAGAGAACCTTACATCAGGAAATGCACAGGGTTACCAGAGTGGTGCTTATCCAACAACAAGATCTATTGGAGTAAATTTAAAATTAAGATTTTAAAAAGATTAATATGAAAAAATACATAATATTTTCACTATCGGTACTAATGCTCACTGCATGTACAAAAGATATTGAAAGATTTAATGAACAAACTAAAGCAGCAGCAAATGTACCTGCAGCTTCATTATTCTCAAATGGGGTTAGAAACTTAATTGATGCAATTACAACCCCTAACGTCAATATCAATGTCTTTAGGATGACAGTACAACATTGGGCTACTACTACATATCAAGATGAACCTCAGTACGACTTTAATACAAGGGCAATTCCGCAAACCTGGTGGCGTATTATGTACAGAGACGTTTTGGTAGATCTTCAGGAAGCTAAGCGCTTAATTCCTTCAGATATTACTATTACTGACGCAACCAAAAAAAACCAGATTGCAATTACTGATATAATGCAGGTTTATACCTACTCCGTCTTAGTGAATACTTTTGGCGATGTTCCTTACACTCAGGCATTAGATTACAATGTCTTATTTCCAAAATATGATGATGCAAAGACTATTTATGACGACCTACTGGTAAGACTAGATGCTGATATTGCAGCTTTAAATACTGCAGGGAATGCCTTTAATGCTGATGCAGATTTAATATATGGTTCTGTTGCCGCTGGTTCTCGGGTAGCAGCTTGGAAAAAGTTTGCTAACTCACTAAAGATAAAATTAGCAATGACTATTGCTGATGTTGATGCAGCTAAAGCAAAAACAGCAGTTGAACAAGCAAGTCCAAATGCCTTTACTTCCGCTGACGATAACGCTGAGTTTCAATACCAGGGTAAAACACCAAATAACAACCCAATTTGGGCAGATTTAATTCAAAGCAAGCGACAGGATTTTGTAGCAGCTTCTACAATAGTGACAAGAATGCAAGCCCTAAATGATCCAAGAATACCATTATTTTTTAAACCTAACGATGCGGGTGTTTACGTAGGTGGATCAGTAGGTAGTAATAATACATTCCCATTATTTGCAAAGCCAAGCGATGCTGTAGCTGAAATTGATGCCCCATCCCTTTTATTGAGCTACGACGAAATAGAGTTTTATCGGGCTGAAGCAGTCGAAAGAGGATTTAATGTAGGCGGAACTGCTATGAGTCACTATAATAATGCAGTAACAGCCTCCATAATCTATTGGGGAGGCACCCAAGCTCAAGCTAATGCTTACTTACTTAATACAGGTGTTAATTACTTAACAGCTCCAGGCACTTATAAACAGAAAATAGGTGTTCAAAAATGGTTGGCTTTATACAACCGGCCATACGATGCTTGGGTGGAAGTAAGAAGATTAGATTCTCCTACACTGCCTGCTCCAACAGGGGCAAAGTCAGGATATCCTAACAGGCTTACATACCCTACTAATGAACAGACGTTAAATAATAGTAGCTATACTTCGGCTTCCGCTAAAATTGGGGGAGACAATGTAGAAACTAAATTATTCTGGGATAAGTTTTAACTTTGAATCATTTCTTATATTCATGTCCCCTACGATTATTTTGTAGGGGACTTTTTTTATCGTCTAGCGTTCTAGGTATTTCCCACACAAATTTTGCCCCTATGCCTTTTCCTCATTCACATCAGTTGTAAAATAGTTACACTGTTCTTTTTTGAAAATTGTGCTTTTCTCACCATCACTTTTATTCTTTGTTCTTCTGCTGCTATTTTTAAGACCAACTTAATCTTTTGCCCTGTCCTTAAAACCTACTGAAACAAATCGATGTGCCTATGAACAAATGCGACGCAATGATAACTAACATGAAAAAAAAATTCTGGAGACCAAAAAACTACTGTTGATGAATTAAAGTAATGAGTAAAACATGCCCTAAATAATATTAGGTGTTGCTACTACTCGAATTTGTATTTTAACAACAGGCTTTAGATGGTTATTTTTTTGAGGTAAAGTATATTTTCTTACACCTACATTTGCATAAAATAGAGTAATGGTAAATCAAGAACAACCAAGTCAACTTAATATTGAAATATCTGAGGAAGTGGCGGAAGGCACCTATGCTAACCTTGCCATTATCACCCACAGCCATGCTGAGTTTGTAATGGATTTTGTAAACGTAATGCCAGGCACCCCTAAGAGTAAAGTAAAAAGTCGCATTA
>JAQBNN010000132.1 GCA_028288505.1 Segetibacter sp.
AGCTTTGCGGTTTAGGTGGCTGCAGTAAGAAATATTGATTGCAGAATGAAGTTGTTGTAGAGGAAGGAGTTTAGGAAATACGGGTAGAGGCGAATAAAGATACCAAAGTACAAGTGAGTGACACAACGATGTTGCTTGAAGATATAAAGCTCGAAACCAAGAGAACATAGAATAGAAAGGTCATCTAAAAGATGGCCTTTCTTATTTTCTACCAAAGGCGAACAAAAAATAAAGGCCATCCTTTCGGACGGCCTTTAAAGCATCATATTCAAACCTAAGTTGTTTAAGCTTTCGCTGTAACAGGTTTTATTGTTTCTTTCTTTTGAGTTGTGGAGCTTGAAGCAGCACCTAATGGTTTGTCTTTAGCAAAGTCCATAAGTATTGGCGCAGCTACGAAGATTGAAGAGTATGTACCGGTAACAACACCAATCAACATTGCGAAGGCGAAACCGCGGGTAACTTCACCACCGAAGATGAACAAGCATAAGATGGTTAAGAATACCGTTAGCGATGTCATGATCGTACGGCTCAATGTTTCGTTGATCGCCTTGTTTATGATGGTACCATTATCAACACCTTTCATTGCCCTGGTGTCCTCACGAATACGGTCGAACACGATTACTGTATCGTTCATTGAGAAACCTATTACCGTTAGGATAGCCGCAATAAAGTGCTGATCAATTTCCAACGGGAAAGGAAGTACATCTTTAAGGAAACTGAATACGATCAATGTTACAAATACGTCGTGCAACAATGCCACAATTGTTCCTAGTGAATATCTCCAATCGCGGAAACGGATAAAGATGTAGAAACAAATTGCAAGTAACGAAACAATGGTTGCCGTAGTTGCACCTTGCTTAAGATCATCTGATATAGTAGGTAGAACGGTTTGCGAACTTTGCTTGTGCTTTGTATCGAACTCAGCATAAGTAATACCTGCGGGCAGGTGAGACATTAAGCCCTGGAATAGTTTGTATTCTACCAATGAATCTACTTTAGGACCGCTCTGCTCAATCAGGTACGAAGTAGTAATGTTAAGCTGGTTGTTGCTTCCGATTGTTTTAATAATTGGATTGGCTTCAAACACACCTTTTAGATCAGCACCTACTACTTCAGGATTTACAGGCTTATCAAAACGCACAGTATAGCTACGTCCACCGGTGAATTCAACACCTTGGTCGAAGCCGTGGAAGAACGACGCAATACCCAGCAATAAAACAACTACTGAAATTGCGTATGCTACCTTCCTGTACTCGACAAATTTGTAGGCAGCGTGTTTAAATATGCTGCGGCTAACTTTTGTAAAGTATTCAAAGTGACGGTTCTTCTTAGTGTACCAGTCGGAAATTAGTCTTGAAACAAGAATACCGCAGAACAAGGAAAGAAGAATACCTAATATTTGTGTGGTTGCGAAACCAAGTACCGGCCCTAAGCCAAAGTAGAATAGGATAATGGCTGTAAGTAAAGTGGTAACGTGACCATCTAATACTGGGGCCATCGCCCTTTTATAACCATCATTTACGGCCTGCTGGTAGTTTTTGCCTTTTGTAAGTTCTTCTTTTATTCTTTCGAAGATGATTACGTTAGTATCTACCGCTAAACCAATGGTTAATACGAGACCTGCTATACCTGCTGCAGTAAGAGTAGCGCCTAAGGCACTAAGAATACCTACAGTAAATAATAAGTTTAAAATCAAAGCGATGTTGGCAACCCATCCTGCTGTGTTAAAGTAAACAAGCATCAAGGCGAAGATGATTAGGAAGGAAACGATGAATGCTAATGATCCACCTTCGATTGCATCCTGGCCCAACGTTGGTCCAACAACTTGCTCCTGAACAATACGTGCAGGAGCAGGAAGCTTACCACTTTTTAATAAGTTAGCAAGACTTTGTGCTTCTTCAACAGCGAAGTTGCCGGTAATTTCGGAGCTACCGTTTGGAATAACACCATTAACAAAAGGAGCACTGTAAACGATGTTGTCCATAACAATGGCAATAGGTTTACCAATGTTATCACCGGTCATCTTCGCCCAAATTCTTTCACCGGTTTTATCCATGTTCATCTTAATAGCAACACGGCCTCTTTCATCATAATCCTGCGTTGCGTCACTTACATGTTCACCTTCAAGCTTTGCAAGGGTAGGACCATCAACCGTCTTAACCGCATACACGGGAAGTTGATCGCTTACCGCAGGATCTGTTCCTTCAGCCTTACCATACATAAAAATAAGGTTCTGCGGAAACTTGCTTTTAACCTGCTCAAGGTTAATATAGTTATTAAAGATGGCAGTATCTCTTGTTAAGATAGTTCCTATCGCTGCCGGAAATTGCATCTGTCCATCCTTGCCTTGTTGTGGCTGAATAAGACGAATTATCTGGCTTAAAGGATTTTCATTTTTTGCGCCTGATTTAGCGCCTGCAACTGCTCTTTTACCAGTATCCAGTCCGCTCAGTGTTTTGGTGGTATTTGTATCAGTATTAGCTGCAACTACGTTAGAATCAGGTTTAGCAGCTGTAGCTGTATCTGCAACCGTAGTGCCAGATAAATAAGCACTCAGCGACTTCTCAGCTGCCTGGTAGTTAGCATAGATCTCACCCAGGTTATACACTTCAAAAAACTGCAGGTTCGCCGTAGACTGAAGGTATTCTCTTACTCTTACAGGGTCAGAAACACCAGCAAGTTCAATAGTGATAATTCCTTTGTTTTCGTCAAGGTTGATCGTTGGCTGCGCAACCCCAAACTTATCTATACGGGTACGAAGAATATTATAAGTATTACGAATTGCACTTTGCGCTTCAGCACGAATATAATTTAGTGTTTCCCCGTCAGAGCTTTCATATTTAATACGACGGTTGCTTTTTGGAGCAAACAAAGTAGCAAGCTTACCATTTGGATTGGCTCTTTTGTATTCCTCTGCAAATAAGCTAATGTAATCAGCACCACTGTTGGCTTTTCTACGATTAGCCTCTGCTAAAGCATTGTCGAAAGCAGGCTCTTTCGAATACCCGGCAAGCGACTTTATTAAACCATCAAGGCCAACTTCCATGGTTACGTTCATACCACCTTGCAAATCAAGACCAAGCATTAGTTCCTGGTTTTTTGCGTACTGGTAAGTCGCAAGTCCCATAACTACTTTTTCACTCTTGGTGCTGTCGAGCAGCCTCTGTAAGCGCTGCTTCTTCAGGTTGTCTAACGTATCCGCGTATAAAGCCTGTAGTTCTTTGTTTCCGGGATATTTCTTTTCAGGGGAAAGGTAATTAGCACTTAGCCACTTACCAGCTCTTTCCTCCATATTGTTTTCATGGCTGCGAACGAACCATGTAAAACTCAGTTGGTACAAGCAAATCAAGATTAATGCGATTGCAAAAATCTTTACCAAACCTTTCAGTTGCATATTCTTTAGGGTTTCAAAATTTTTTAGAGCGGCAAAGATAGGGGTTTGATAGTGAAAAAATACGATAAAATCAAATACCTAAAAATAATGCATAAGCTTCAGATAATGAGTTAATTATGATAGCAAAACTTATATATTATCTGTACCTTTTATTATCGGTTTTCGGTAAAAATGTATGACCCAATCTCTTTTTTCTATACAGGTTAAGTGCTGAAATAAAACGTATTTGTAGCCAGCTTTTAGTACACTATTAAACGTCCGATGCGTCGCACTCTTGTACGTTCAAGGCCATATTCAGCTTTAAATTCAAGATCAATTACTTACAATAGAAGTTAAAAACGGAGAAGAACTATTTTATTACTTTTGCCGCAACGATTACACTATGCAGCTATCCTCAAGACTATCAAGATTCAACGAACCGGAGACATTAAAAATGGCAAAACTTGGCCGCGAGTTACGAGCACAGGGAATTGATATAGTAGACCTAAGTCTCGGTGAACCGGATTTTGATACCCCTGCACATATAAAAGAGGCTGCAATAAAAGCAATCAACGACAACTGGTCGCACTATACCCCCGTTGCCGGTTTCCTTGACCTCCGCGAAGCCATCTGCCATAAATTAAAAAGGGATAATAACCTTGATTATAAGCCAGAGAACATTATTGTTTCAGCAGGTGCAAAACAATCCATATCAAATGCAGTATTGGCTGTAGTAGATTCAGGTGATGAAGTAATTATTCCAACGCCGTATTGGGTGAGCTACTCCGAGATTGTTAAGCTTGCGCATGGAAAGGTGGTATTTGTTGCAACAAGTATTGATAACGAGTATAAAATAACTCCTCAGCAACTTGAAGCAGCTATAACGCCTAAAACAAAGCTCTTCATGTTCTCTTCTCCATGCAACCCAACCGGCTCAGTATATCACAAAGAAGAGCTGAAAGCATTGGCCGAAGTATTCAAAAAATATCCTGACATTTTTATCCTTAGCGATGAGATCTATGAGTACATCAACTTCATTGGGGGACATGAAAGCATCGCCCAATTTGAGGAACTTAAAGATCGAATCATTCTCATTAATGGCTTAAGCAAAGGCTTCGCAATGACGGGCTGGCGCCTGGGTTATATGGCTGCACCGGTAGCTGTAGCTAAAGGTGCGGAAAAATTGCAGGGCCAGTTTACCAGCGGCACAAATGCAGTAGCACAGCGAGCGGCAATTACAGCCCTTACCGGCAACCTCGATTCAACCCACGAAATGGTGAAAGAATTTGAGCGACGTAAAAAAAGGGTAATGGAACTGGTACAAGATCTCGGCTCTTTTAAATGTGCCGAGCCCGACGGCGCTTTTTATATCTTCCCTCGTGTTGACGAATATTTCGGCAAAACCTACAACGGCGAAGCAATTAACTCTGCTGAAGATCTTGCCATGTATCTCCTTAATCATTGTCATGTATCAACTGTTACCGGTAAAGCTTTTGGCGAACCAAATTGCCTGCGCCTAAGCTTCGCCAATAGCATGAAGAATATCGAGGAAGGCTTTAAAAGAATTAAAGAAGGGTTGAGTAAGTTACAGTAGATGCTATCTAATTCGTCTTCTCAGGGCTTTCAATATTAAACATATTATTGTCTTCCTTTTTCCTGAAACCAAAATTGTAGCGGATATTAAGACCTAATCGTCGAGTGTCACTTTCCCTGTAACCTGTTGCGTTTACGGTTCCCTGTGCTATGCTAAACTTGTTGTTATTAGTAAACAAAACGTCCGTAGCACTTAACGAAACGGTAAGCTTCTTTTTTAAAAGTTGTTTGTTAATGCTGAAGTTGAGCGCTCCAAAAGAACTAAGCTCGTAAAACTGCAACTGGCCATTAAATCTGGCAAAACCGTTTAGTGTTAGCTGAGTAGTAGAGGTAAGCTTCAATGTTTGATACGAGAAGATGGACCAACTTCCTCTTTTAAAAGAAAGCGGTTTGTTCTCGTACAATCCCTGGTAATGATTGTGATTGTACTGCGCACCTGCAACAATAAAATACTTCTTGCCGGGAGGTATCGCCCCAAGTATTCTAAAATAGGTCTCTTTATTAGTGCCAAGATTATCATAGGTGCGGTAAGCAAGGCTTTTACTACTATCAGACTGGTAAATTACATTGGTAAAAATGTCTTTCGTATCATTAATACCTAACGCGAAAATGGGTCTATCATTTACTGAAATGTTAGCTTCATAATTCTGCGTAAACTGTGGTCTTAAAGCGGGGTTCCCTGTTTCGTAAAGATAAGGATCAATGTATCTCGGGAAAGGGTTCAGCAAGTCATAAGATGGGCGACTGATTGTACGGCGATAAACAAGGTAAGCTTTCAATTCGTAACTCATTATCGTCATCAAATTCCTGCTTATGTATACATATGGAAACAGGTCAGTCCTATGTATATTGAACGAAGTGTCTTTTGGAAGCAGTTGGTTTCCTTCCATGTTTGTATTTTCTACACGCACACCAACCTTTACAATTATACCCGATATATTTTTTGAAGCCTGTAAATAAGCGGAGTTTATATTCTCCTTATACTTAAAAGCGGCTGTACGAAAAGTATCTACTGTTCTGCTTCCATCGTTTTGCCTAAAGTAATCAGCATCGTTTCTAAAGGTTACAATCGTTGATTTAAAACCTGTTTCAACCGTAAATTTTTTAGGCAACTTAAACAGCGCATTGCTTGCAAGACTATAAAAATTAAACTTCGTTTCAATATCGCCGTTGCCTCCTATGGGTGTGTGCCCTGGAACAATAAAATTAGTATTGAAGGTTTGATTACTGGTGCCGGGATTACCTGTATAAGAAAGATCTGTTGTCCATTCAGAGCCCGTGCTGTCTATCTTATATTTAGTCGAAATACTTTGCGAGATCGATGAGCTGTTATTTTTATTCCGCACATCCGCTACATTGCTTGTTATTAACTCGCCATTGCTGATCTTCGATATAGCAGAGCCGTTAACAGTACTGTTGTTAGCCTTGTTCAGGTTTATCCTTCCGTCGTAATTAAGTTCCCATTTTTTGCTCAGCTCGTACCCAAAGCCTGCACCCACATAAAAGCTGTTGCCCGGATACAACGTATAAGCATCCTGCCTTAAAATTGAATCCACCGCATACAAACGGTCCGTTTTAATCTGGTCGTAACTATTTCGTCTGCTGTACTGTAGGTTGACGTAAGTATTTAATTTACCACTGCTATTATTAAGGTTCAATCCAATAAACTGGTTGCCGTACACACCCTGGTAAAATCCCGTGTTCACACTGCCTGTAAATCCTATGCGAACTCCTTTTTTAAGCACCACGTTTACAATTCCGCCGCCACCACTAGCATCATATTTTGCTGAGGGAGTACGAAGTATTTCAATGCTTAAAATTGAATTAGGCGGAAGACTTTTCAGAATTGTTGCAATGTCAGCAGTGCTCATTCTTTGTTCGCGCCCATTAATATAAATCTTTGCCGGCGTTGTGCTGCTTAAGTAAACATTACCATCCTGGTCCACGAAAAGGCCCGGCGTCTTTTCTAGAATCTCGTATGCATTGGTGCTACTGGTCGCCAGGTTTTCCGGGTCCACAATTGTCTTATCATCTTCCTGCCGCATAATCGGCCTCGTTGATGTTACGGTAACTCCGCCCAATGCAGCCGAGCTTGGTTGTGCTGTAATAGTAAAAGTATTGTCCCCTGTTACCATTACTCTCTTTTCAGCCTCGGCATAACCAACGGACGTTACGCTAATAACATATTGTATTCCTCGTGTTAATTGAAACACCGCTTTGCCACTACTATCAGTAACCTTCTGAATGCCTCGTGCAGAGTCTGTAGCAGCCGTCGCTTTTACGGTAGCAAAAGGAATAGGCCTTTTGTTCGCATTTATAATTGAAATAGTAACAGAGCTTTGTTGTGCTTCAACTTTAGTAGCAAATAAAACCAGGAGAAGAGTAGTAAGAACTATAGAACAGCTTTTAAAAAGGCCCATTTTAAAACTTAGCATTAGCAGCAAAAGTAAGGGTAGGGGGCAACTTAATTACCTTCATAAGGTTAATTCTTCTTAAGGTTATTTTGTTGCCAGCCAATATTTTCATAGCAACATCGTTGTGTCACTCACTTGTACGTTTAGTCCAATATTCATCCCTTCAGTAGTTGCACACGACCAGCCACCCTGCGCTAGCTTTTTTTATGTCAGTGCCAATCAGCACTTGTGCTTGCTTTTATTTCGTACTTTCCATTCCACCTAAAATAAACAAACATGGACCAGGAGATCATAAACCTTTACGACGAGTACACCCATAAACCTTTAAAACGCGAAGACTTCATAAAGCGATTAGTAAAGATCACTGGCAGCCTTGCACTGGCAATGACAGTTTTGCCAACACTGGAAGGTTGTTATACACGAGCTGCTGTTGCCGCTACCGATGAAAGTTTAATGATAGAACGAGTATCTTATCCTGGCGCAGCAGCAGATATGAAAGCTTACGTTGCCCGGCCGGCAAAGGATAAGAAATATGCAGCGGTAGTTGTAATACACGAAAACCGTGGCCTAAATCCACATATTGAAGATGTAGCACGACGCGTTGCCAAAGCTGGCTACCTCGCCATTGCACCAGATGCATTAGCCCCATTTGGTGGTACTCCTGCAAATGAAGATGAAGGCCGCGATCTTTTTTCAAAGATAGACGCAAAGCAAAACCTCGTTAATTTTTCCAATGCATTTACTTATGCCGGTACCCGCAAAGATTGTAATGGTAACTATGGTTGTGTTGGTTTCTGCTGGGGCGGTGCTTTAGCTAACGAACTTGCTGTTAATGTTCCTGCCGTTAAGGCTGCTGTTGCTTATTATGGCCGCCAGCCACACGCAGCAGATGTACCTAAAATAAAAGGTGCCGTTCAATTGCATTATGCAAGTTTAGATGAACGCGTAAATGCCGGCATACCTCCTTATGAAGCGGCATTAAAAGCATCCAATATCCCTTACGAGCTTTACATTTATGAAGGTGCCAATCATGCCTTTCATAACGATACTTCTGCAGCCCGTTACAACGAAGCTGCTGCAAAGCTGTCGTGGGATAGAACGCTTGCTTTCTTTAAGAAATATCTGAAGTAAATTGATTGATTAACAGACTGCCAGAAGTTGATTCATGATTAGCATAAGTAGCTCTGCACCGTTACTTCTTTAGCATAAAGGCTTATCACTGGTGCGTGCAGATTTGCAGTACAAGTGAGTGACACAACGATGTCTAATATTTATTCTATTGCTGGAGCAACAATTCTTCATTTCCTAACAATTTCATAATATCTGCAATCCGCGAAGCGTTCTGCAACTAAATACTGTCAATGCAGGAACCAACTATGCGCTTTATTATGCCAAGACCTGCTGTTGTCCTCACTTTGATCAACTGTAACGAAAAAAACGGTACACGTACAGGGGATTTTACCGCTTGTATTTTTTATCGATTTCAATCACGGTCTCACATGCACCTTTAATTTTTATCTCCCAAAAAAACCAATAATAATCTAAGTATTCTAACTGCCTTAAAACTAACCAATGAAGAAAAAACTCTTTTTGTTACAGGCGATTGTCCTGGTCTGTTGCTTGCAATCCCTTGCCCAAAAACATACAATAAGCGGTTATGTCTCGGACAAAAAAACGGGTGAGCGTTTGCGAGGAGCATCTGTTTATCTATCTGATAAGAACCTAGGCACCACCAGTAATAACTTTGGTTTTTATTCGATTACCCTACCCGCCGATAGTGTTTCGCTACTGATTACTTACGCCGGCTTTACACCTTTTGAGAGAAGGCTGCTACTTAATAAAGACATAACAATTGATGTAGCGTTGGACCCCTCAAAAGAGATGGAGGAAGTAGTTGTAAAGACTTCGAAAAAACCAAGCATACAGGTGCGTACTCAAATGAGTAGTGTTGACCTGCCTATTGAAACTATTAAAAGTCTTCCAAGGTTTTTAGGGGAAACTGATATTATAAAAGCCATACAATTATTGCCTGGTGTGCAGGCAGGTAGCGAAGGGCAATCGGGTATTTATGTTCGTGGTGGCGGGCCTGATCAAAACCTGATACTTTTAGATGGTGTTCCTGTTTACAATGTTTCCCACCTCTTTGGATTCTTTAGTGTATTTAATGCTGATGCTGTAAAAAGTGTTGAACTGGTAAAAGGTGGTTTTCCTGCCCGCTATGGCGGTCGCTTATCATCAGTTCTCGATATACAAATGAAGGAAGGAAACAATAAAGAATTGCATGGTGAAGGCGGCATTGGCCTTATTGCATCGAGGCTTACATTGGAAGGGCCTTTTAAGAAAGGTAAAGAATCATCGTTTATTGTTAGTGGCAGAAGAACTTACATTGATATATTGGCTCAGCCAATTATAAAGGCGCAAACAGAGGGTTTAAATACAGGCTACTACTTCTACGATCTTAATGCTAAAGCCAACGTGAAGATGAGTGAAAAGGATCACTTATACATAAGCGGTTATTTTGGTAACGACAGGTTTTATGCCAAAGAAAAATTGCAGGAGGTAACTACTAACGCTGGTCTTACATGGGGCAATGCTACTGCAGTTGCCCGTTGGAATCACCTGTTTAATCAAAAGCTTTTTGGTAACCTTACTGCCCACTACAGCCGTTATAATTTTGATATTAACAGCGAAGAAAAATCAAGGACAAATGCTAACGAGTACTATAAACTAAGGTACTTTTCGGGCATTGAAGATATAAGTGGACATTACGATATTGATTACCTGCCTAATCCTAATCACTTTATAAAAATGGGTACAGGCATCACATTCCACCATTACAAGCCCGGCGCCATCCAGGCAAAAGAAGCCTACCCTGGAAGTGCAGGAATCGATACTTTAATCAAGTACCAGTTTATTAGAGCTAGAGAAACGGATACTTACATTGAAGATGATATTCGCTTATCATCAAGGCTTAAGTCTAACCTCGGTCTTCACTTTACTACCTTCTCTGTAAACAATAAAACATTCACTTCTTTACAACCAAGAGTGGCCGTGCGTTATTTGCTTAATCCTGATTTAAGTGTGAAAGCGTCCTACGCACAAATGAACCAGTATCTTCATTTGCTCACCAATAGTGGCATTGGCTTACCTACTGATCTTTGGGTACCCGTTACCACAAAGATTCCGCCCCAAAAATCACAGCAGTTTGCCACTGGTCTTGCCTATAATTATAAAAACAGTTACGAGGTAAGCGTAGAAGGTTATTACAAGAAAATGGACAACGTAATTGAATACGCGGAAGGAGCCAGCTATATTGATCCTACAGGCAATTGGGAAGATAAAGTTGAAACTGGTAAAGGTTGGAGTTACGGTGCTGAATTTTTTGTACAACGCAAAAAAGGAAAAACCACTGGGTTGATGGGTTATACTTTAAGCTGGACCAACAGGCAATTTGCCAACCTGAATTTTGGCAACGTGTTTCCTTATCGTTACGATCGCAGACACGATTTTAAAACGGCTGTTGTACATAAGGTAAGTAAAAGAGTAGAGCTTAGTGCTGACTGGGTTTTTGGTACAGGGCAAGCCATAAGTCTTCCTGCAGAAAAATATATGGACGCTGGTGGTCGTGAGATTGAGGTTTACCAAAAAAGAAACGGGTTCAGAATGTCTCCTTATCACCGCTTAGACGTCGCTGCTACATTTACCAAGGTTAAGAA
>JAQBNN010000054.1 GCA_028288505.1 Segetibacter sp.
TTTGTTAGCCACCGCGTTCCGGTCACGCTGCCCCTGGAGCATCTGCGCAAACTTGGCAAGGTTAGATTTGAGCCAATCCTGCTCATGATTTCGAAGCGTTGTGCCTTTCAGGTTAGCAATCATCTGGTTGATCGTATCTTTCAACTCTTCCACCTCGCCCTTTGCATCCACACGGATCATCTGGGTAAGGTCACCTTTTGTTACCGCTGACGCTACCTCGGAGATTGCACGAACCTGTGTAGTTAAGTTTTCAGCCAGCTGGTTTACGTTCTCCGTTAAATCTTTCCATGTACCAGAGGCTGCCGGTACGCTTGCCTGGCCGCCCAATCTTCCATCCACACCTACCTCACGGGCCACTGTTGTTACCTGGTCAGCGAATACCGCGAGTGTATCAATCAATTCGTTAATGGTATCTGTCAACTGTGCAACCTCTCCACGTGATACGATGGATAGTTTTTGTTTCAGGTTACCACTCGCAACAGCTGTTACCACCTTGGCAATGTTTCGTACCTGGTTGGTTAAGTTAGACGCCATCATGTTAACCGAGTCAGTCAAATCTTTCCACGTACCTGCCACACCCTGTACTTCGGCCTGTCCTCCCAGTTTACCTTCCGTTCCTACCTCGCGTGCTACCCTTGTTACCTCATAGGCGAATGAGTTCAGCTGATCCACCATCGTATTGATGGTGTTCTTCAGATCTAATATCTCACCTTTTACGTCAATAGTTACTTTTTTAGAAAGGTCACCTGACGCCACCGCTTTTGTTACCTCGGCGATGTTGCGCACCTGTGATGTAAGGTTACCCGTCATTTGGTTTACCGAGTCTGTCAAATCCTTCCAGGTACCAGCAACACCTGGTACGAATGCCTGGCCACCCAGTTTACCTTCAGACCCTACCTCACGGGCAACCCTTGTTACCTCTGACGCGAAAGCACGAAGCTGATCCACCATCGTGTTCAGCGTTTCTTTCAACTGGAGAATTTCTCCCCGTACATCCACCGTAATTTTTCGGCTCATGTCGCCATTTGCTACCGCTATCGCCACATCGGCAATGTTACGCACCTGGGCTGTAAGGTTACCTGCCATTTGGTTTACAGAGTCCGTCAAATCTTTCCATGTACCACCTACACCCGGTACGTTTGCCTGGCCTCCCAATTTACCCTCTGTACCTACCTCACGTGCTACCCTTGTTACCTCCGATGCGAAGGAGCGGAGCTGTTCCACCATCGTGTTGATAGTATTTTTAAGCTCAAGAATTTCTCCTTTTACGTCCACCTCAATCTTGCGGCTCAAGTCACAGTTTGCCACCGCTGTTGTTACATCCGCAATATTTCTTACCTGCGCGGTAAGGTTACCAGCCATTTTATTTACTGAGTCTGTCAAATCTTTCCAAAGCCCTTCCACACCTGGCACATCTGCCTGCCCTCCTAATCTACCTTCACTACCCACCTCACGAGCCACACGGAATACCTCTTAACCAAAAGAGTTCAACTGATCCACCATCGTATTAATGGTGTTCTTCAACTCCAGGATCTCACCCTTCACATCCACCGTAATCTTACGGCTCAAATCTCCTTTCGCCACCGCCGTTGTTACCTCGGCAATATTTCTTACCTGGGCAGTAAGGTTACTACCCATCTGGTTTACTGATTCTGTTAAGTCTTTCCATGTACCACCCACACCCTGCACTTTCGCCTGGCCACCTAGTTTACCTTCGGTACCTACCTCGAGTGCCACACGGGTTACCTCAGATGCAAAGGAGTTCAACTGATCCACCATGATGTTGATGGTTTGTTTCAGTTCCAGGATTTCTCCTGCCACATCCACCGTAATCTTTTTTGATAAGTCACCGTTTGCCACAGCCGTTGTTACCTCGGCGATGTTACGAACCTGTGCAGTTAGGTTCGAACCCATCTGGTTTACCGAATCGGTCAGATCTTTCCATGTACCACCCACACCCTGCACTTTCGCCTGGCCACCTAGTTTACCTTCAGTACCTACCTCAAGTGCCACACGCGTTACCTCTGACGCAAATGAGTTCAACTGATCCACCATCCTGTTAATTACGTCCTTGATCTGAAGGATTTCTCCTTTTACATCCACCGTAATTTTTTGTGTTAAGTCACCATTCGCAATAGCTGTTGCCACTTTTGATACGTCTCGAAGCTGAACGGTAAGGTTACCTGCAAGCTGGTTTACGTTATCTGTCAAATCTTTCCATACACCACCAACTCCTTTTACCGTCGCCTGGCCACCAAGTTTGCCTTCTGATCCTACCTCTCGGGCAACCCTCGTTACCTCAGCAGAGAAGGAGTTTAGCTGATCCACCATCGTATTAATGGTATTCTTCAATTCGAGGATCTCGCCTTTTACGTCTACGGTAATCTTACGAGACAAATCACCTCTAGCTACCGCCGTTGTCACCTCGGCAATGTTACGCACCTGGCCAGTAAGGTTACTAGCCATCTGGTTTACCGAGTCCGTTAAATCCTTCCAGGTACCCGCCACACCTTTTACCGTGGCCTGGCCACCCAGCTTTCCTTCTGTACCTACCTCACGAGCTACACGTGTTACCTCAGATGAAAACGAGTTCAACTGATCCACCATCGTGTTAATTGTATTTTTTAATTCAAGGATCTCTCCCTGAACATCCACTGTAATTTTTTTAGATAAGTCTCCTTTTGCCACCGCAGTAGTTACCTCTGCAATGTTCCTCACTTGTGCGGTAAGGTTACCGGCCATGTTATTAACCGAGTCTGTTAGGTCTTTCCATACACCCGCTACACCTTTTACTTTTGCCTGTCCTCCAAGTTTACCTTCACTACCAACCTCGCGGGCCACACGAGTCACCTCCATCGAGAACAGGTTCAACTGCTTCACCATGTCGTTTACCTCGCGGGCAATACGGGCAAATTCACCTTGTAGTACGTGGTCGCCAATTCGCAAGGGCATTTCCTGCGAAAGGTTTCCTTTTGCCACCGATCCAATTACGTGAGCTATTTCAACTGTAGGATGTACAAGGTCGGAAATGAGGTTGTTAATAGATTCTACGCCGGTATTCCAGGCTCCCTGTGCATATGGAAGTTCTACACGGTGTGTAAGCTTACCTTGTTTACCAATTGTGTTACCTGCACGGGTAAGTTCCTGCATCAACTTTTCATTCAGGTAAATCATATCGTTAAGTGTATCGCAGATCTTACCATCAATGCCAATAAGATCGGTAGGCATGCGAACACTAAAATTTCCGTTCTTAACTTCTGATAAAACCCTTAACAACTGGCGTCGATCAAGTTCAGGCTCTACTTCACCATCAATTAGGGGAGTGGTAACTTTTGTTTTTGCCTTACCATTGTTTTTTTTACTTATAGGTTCTGCAACATCTACGGCAAGATCGTCAAGGTTAACTAATGCCGTTTTTATTGTGCCATCTGAGTTATTTTTTTTTATACTCATTTACATATGGATTAAGCCTTCAAACTTAAATAAAATCGAGTCATTCTTTCAAAAAAAAATACGAAACGTATTTCCACTCTATTTATTATAATCATTGCTAATTTATACGCTCGTTATGATGTAAATATTTCTATTATTGACAAGGGTTCTAAAAATTTTAATTTACTTCCTGAATGCTTTATCTTAGCCTGAAATCCAGAATACATTGCTGAAAATCACTTCAACGGCTGCCGAAAATACTTATAGCTTAAAAAGCGATTTTATTGTTTTAGCAGATGACGATCTTGACGACCAGGAATTGCTGATTGAAGCGATAAAAGATATTAATCCTAAAATTGAATTAGTAACAATTAGTAATGGCAATAAAGCCATTTCCTTTTTAAGTAATCTCCCTGATGGCGTTATTCCAACGTTGATAGTTCTCGACTATAACTTACCTGAGGCAAATGGCTCAGACATCTTACAATCTTTATTACAAAACCCCAAGTTCGATTCTGTACCTAAAGTGATTTGGAGCACCTCCAATTCCCCTGTTTATAAAAAGGCCTGCCTGGCTCTTGGTGCCGATGCTTACCTCGTTAAGCCTTCGGATGTCGCGGGTATACAAGACCTCGCTCAACACATGTTAGATATGTGTTCCCGCAAGTAGCGTTCCCGGTCTGTTGTTGTTTTCCTGGTTCAAAACTATTAAAGTTGTTGTAGCAGCTTAAACTTTATGTGTCAATTCTTTTGATTCGAACAGTAGTTTTTCATGGCGTCATCGTTGTGTCACTCACTTGAAATTTAGTTTTTTTATGGCGTCACTCTGATGAACATATGCTGCACCAAGCACGCCGGGCGAATGGAGTTGATGGCGAACATGCCTGCTAATAGTTGATGATTTTGCTGAATGTGGTAACAAAAGTACAAGTGAGTGACACAACGATGTTGAGAGTAGTTATAAAAGCTGGAGCAACAAAAATTCAACCAGTTATAAAGAACGTCTTCCATTATTTTATCTGCTGCTTTATTTCATTCAACTTCATTAAAGCTTCCACTGGAGTTAGGCGATTAATATCAATGCTATCGAGCATGGTCCTTATTTCGTCAAACGTTTCGCTATGGGCGTCAAAAATACTAAGCTGCATTTTTGGAACCGTTAGCTTTTTTATGTTGGTAGCCAGAGTTTCCTTTTGCGGGTTTTCTTCGGCATCCACATGCTTGGTCTCAAGCTGTTGCAAAATCTCGTTCGCACGTTCAATTAATTTTGGCGGCATACCCGCCATCCGTGCTACATGAATACCAAAACTGTGGGTGCTACCACCAGGGGCAAGCTTGCGAAGGAAGATAATTTTGTTGCCGATCTCTTTGTTGGTTACGTGGTAATTTTTAACTCGGGGCAGTTTGTTTTCAAGTTCATTTAACTCGTGGTAGTGCGTGGCAAACAACGTTTTAGGCGCATGAGGAGAGGAGTGAAGGTACTCTACAATACTCCAGGCGATGCTTATGCCATCGTAAGTGCTGGTGCCCCGGCCAATTTCATCTAGCAGCACCAAACTTCTGGCCGTAAGGTTGTTGATGATGCTTGCGGTTTCATTCATCTCAACCATAAAAGTGCTTTCGCCACCGCTTAAATTATCACTTGCACCAACTCGCGTAAAGATCTTGTCTGTCAATGGAATAGTAGCAGACGATGCAGGAACAAAACTGCCCATGTGTGCCATTAAAGTTATCAAAGCAGTCTGGCGAAGCAGTGCACTTTTACCACTCATGTTCGGGCCGGTAAGTATTATAACCTGTTGATCGGCAGGGTCTAGTTCTATATTGTTTGAAATATAAGTTTCCCCGGGAGGAAGGTTTCTTTCGATAACGGGATGGCGGCTATCCTTTATTTCGAGCTTAAGTCCATCGTGCACCAGGGGCTTTTTGTAGCTGAACTGCAACGCATTATTCGCAAAACAACTTATGCAGTCTAAACTAGCCAGGATGTTTCCGTTCACCTGTATTGGAGCTATATAGTCTTGTAACTCCAGTAATAACTGATCGTAGATTGCTTGTTCGATGGTGAGAATCTTCTCTTCGGCACCTACAATTTTTTCTTCATAATTCTTGAGCTCTGGAGTAATGTACCGTTCACAGTTGGCAAGGGTTTGCTTACGCATCCAAGCTTCGGGTACTTTGCTTTTATGCAGGTTAGTAACTTCTAAGTAATAGCCAAACACGTTATTAAAACCAACTTTTAGAGAAGAGATACCTGTAGCATCAGACTCTTTTTGTTGCAACTTAACCAGGAACTCTTTACCCGTGCTGGCAATGTTTCTAAGTTCATCTAATTCAGGATCAATTCCTGGCTTAACTACGCTTCCCTTAGCTACATGTACAGGAGGGTTGTCTATAATTGTATGGAAGATGTTGTCTAAAATATACTGGCATGGATTGAGTGCATCGGCCAGTCTTTTTATGTAAAGGTTGCTCGCGGTTATGCATTCGCTCCTTATTGAATCAACCTGCTGCAGACCTCTTGCAATCTGTAATACTTCTCTTGGGTTTATCTTCTTTAAAGGAACCTTACTTACCAGCCTTTCAATGTCGCCGGCCTGTTTTATATGTTGTACAAGCTTTGTTCTAAGGTCAACTTCCTTAATCAGGAATTCAACCAGTTCAAGCCGTTCATTTATTTTTAAAATATCTTTTAGTGGTAGGGTTATCCAGCGTTTTAAGAGGCGTGCTCCCATTGGGCTCACCGTATTATCTAAGACTTTTAATAGCGTCTCTCCATTATCCACACCACTTCCTAAAAGTTCCAGGTTGCGAATGGTAAACCGGTCCATCCACAGGTAATCGTCTTTGTCCAATCTCTGTATGGAAGTTATGTGCTGTAGGTTCGGGTGCTCAGTATCTTTTAAGTAATGAAACACAGCTCCGGCAGCGACGATTGCAGATGGAAACGCTTCAACGCCAAAGCCTTTTAATGAATGCGTTTGAAAATGTTTTAATAAGCATTCAGTTGCGTAAGCTGTATCAAAAATCCAGCTGTCGAGCGTGTAAGTATAGAACTTGCTGCCAAAGGTCTCTTTAAAATACTTTTGAAAGTTTCTTTGAAAGATAACTTCGGCAGGTTTTAGGCTTTGTAAAAGTTTGTCAAGGTATTCTGCGTTTCCCTCGCTTACAAACAATTCGCCAGTGCTTATGTCAAGCAGAGCAATGCCCGATTTATCCTCGTTAAAATGAATAGCCGCCAAGAAGTTATTGCTGTTGTGTTCAAGCAACTTATCGTTTGTTGCCACGCCTGGTGTAACCAACTCAGTTACGCCACGTTTTACAATTCCCTTTACCGTTTTAGGGTCTTCTAACTGATCGCAAATGGCTACACGGTAACCGGCCTTAACCAGTTTGTGCAGGTAAGTATCCAAGGCATGGTGAGGAAAACCTGCGAGTTCAGATGAAAAGGCAGCGCCATTATTTCTTTTAGTAAGTGTAATACCTAAAACCCTGCTGGTTATAATGGCATCTTCCCCAAACGTTTCGTAAAAATCGCCCACGCGAAACAGCAAAATTGCGTCAGGATATTTTTGTTTAATAGCCTTGTGTTGCTGCATTAGGGGAGTTTCGGCACCGGTCTTAGACATGGCGGCAAAAATAACGGCTTTGCCCCAAAGACGACAGCTGAGAAAAACTGATGTGAATAAGTTGAAAATAGAACGGCAACATAAGAAGTAGTGTAGGAGTCTTTAAAAGCAGTATTGAAGTTCATTAAGTTATTTCGCGACGCTTGTAATATTAATAAGAGGAGTTATGGGCCAATCCGATAGCTACTATTAAGCATCGTTGCTGTAAGTGTTTAGTAATTCTATTTAGAAGTAATTGCGAGTTTAAGATAACCGGCAATAGGCCTCGAGCAGTTTTTACTTTTGCCTTTATACAAACTTCTATATTTGCTTTCCCAATTCATACAGCATGCTCCAGCTCATTTATAAATATTTTGCTTTACACAACCGCATGGCATTACCGGGCATTGGTATTTTTACCAGTGAAAGAAGGTCGGCTAAACTTAGAGCCTTTAAAGTATTTGAGCCACCTGTATATATAATAGTTTTTAAGGCTGCGCCAGATGAAGGAGACAAAAAGCTTTATTCCTTTATCTCAACTGAAAAAGGAATTGATGAAGTTGAAGCGATAAAAGAGCTATCTGATTTTACTTACAGGCTTAAGCAAAAAATAAATAAAGAAGGAAGTTGTGTATTACCCGGTATAGGTACACTTATTAAACAGGATGCTGGCGAACTAAGTTTTGAATCTTCGGCAGATTTGCAGCAGTATTTTGCTGGTGCTACTGTTGAAAGAGTAGCACAAAAAGATGCCGCACGAAAAGTAGTTGACACTGATTTTGAAAAGCCAGTAGCAGAATTACAAGATGAAGTACTGCCTGAGACTGGAGGGGTAATATTAGAAAAGAAGAAAGATTACTGGTGGGTGTTTGCGCTGATTTTAGCAGTAATTGCTATTTGGGCTATTGTTTATTATTATATGGTTAATGGATCCTTAGGGTAGACATTGTTCTATGTTTTCGGGTTACTTAATTTTCAACTGGGTTTCTTCCAACTAATAATTACGGGTCTTATTCGCCAAGCCAATCTCTTGGGCGTTAAAAAATTTTTTTTTCAAATTTCGCATCAGGCGATTAGCAAATCTAAAAGTACAAGTGAGTGACACAACGATGTTTAATAGTAGCAAAAAAGCCAGGACCCAAAGTCTTTTAAAAAATTTTTCCACTACAAAAATGCTAACGCAGCCAGGGAAGATTTCGAAAAAAAACTTTGAAAACAAAGGGTTACAGATGCCCTGCTTTTTAAATATATTATTCTATTTTTAATCCCTTTGGTGCATAATAAACAAAGTAGAATCTTCGTTGTTATGCTAATCTAAACCCAATAATATGATTGCCACAAAAGCTAAGCGCTTTAAGATTATTCCTTATGAAGAAGCAACTATTGAAGTGCAGGTGTTGTATAATGAAACAATGCGTACACTGCAACTACCATATGTTTTAAACTGGTTTAAGTGCCAGGGGGACAATGCTACGATTTTAAGAGGTAATTGGGAAAAGCTAAAGGCGACACTTATTGAAGGTGCAGTGCCAAACATTTTAAAGCAACTAATTATATACAACGTATCTCAACAAAGGGGTTGTACTTATTGTGCGAAAGCCCATGGCATTTTCGCTGATAGCATGAGTAGTTTACTGTCGTCGGACCCTGCATTTAAGGTGACTGATGATCTGGAGTCTCCGTTACTTCCAAACAGTTATAAAACCGCGATCAAAGTTGTTACCAAAGCTGCCCTTAACACAGGTGATGTTTCTGACGATGATTTTGCAGAGCTCACTGCTAGTGGCTTCACTGCAAAAGAAATACAAGAGTTAATGGCACAGGCCGATCTTGTAAATATGCTCAACACTATCGCAACTATCTCCGGCATTAAAGTAGATAGCGAACTACTAGAGTCAGAATTTTAAAAAAAAGAATAATTGATTAACCAGGTTCTTAGAATTACATATGAATCGTTCTCCAATTTTTCGAACAACCTTAACCGTTGCCGATCGTTCGAGGAAATACGAGAGTGCTTTACTGTTAACCTTAAATATCTTTTTAACTATCACGTCTTCCGTGCAACCTACCACAGGAATAATGCTTACGTTAACGTTGTAAGTACTACCAATGGTACGGAACTTAACATTAGTGATAAAGCCCATCATTTAGGATACGAGGAAATTTTGCTTAAGGAATGCAGGCCTATGCAATGGCAACAACCAGATGAGCTTGAATTGCCTGCATGCTTTAATTTACCTAAAGACGAAGAGGGTGTTTTATGGGGATGGAATTTTATAAGCAGCGAAAGACACATTACGGTATCGGTCCTTTCTGGCAACAGTAAAAGTTTTACTGCTAAGGATATTAATTTTTTAAAGCTTGTGGCCGACAATCTTGAAACAAAGTTGCTGGAGCTTTGCCTTATAAAAGAACTAGACGAAAAGAACGCCCTTATAAGCAAGATTAACGAAGAACAAAAGGAGACCATCAAGCAACGTACGAGCGAAATAGAAAACAAGAACAAAGTATTACTCGAAATATCGGTGCTGAATGCGCATAGTGTGCGCGAACCGCTTTCAAGAATATTAGGATTGATTAACTTAATGACCATTGACCCGGCATTAGCAACTTTTGCCGAAATGCTACCACGGCTACAGCAGTCGTCAAAAGATTTAGATGTAGCACTGCAGAATGTTATTAAAAGAACAACTGCAGACCTCCTGAAATTAAAAGTGTAATAGAAATGTCGAAGAAAATTATGGTGGTAGATGATGTTGAGATCTCAAATTTTATCATGAAGAAGATGATTTCAAACGTTTCAACAGAGCACCAGGTGTACGATTTTACAAGTCCTAACGAAGCACTAAGGCAAATGGATACAATAAACCCCGATCTTGTTTTTCTTGACTTAAATATGCCCGTTATCGACGGGTGGAGCTTTATGGAAAAGATGAAAGAAAGCGGCAACCTATGTCCAATATACATTCTTACATCAAGCACGAGCGAGCTTGATAGAGAACGCTCGAAGGCCTTTAGTAATGTAGCCGGCTTTTTGATTAAACCTATTCCAGCAAACGAACTCAGCCTAGTGTTATCTTAATTATTTTTTTTGTTGATACCAACATTAGTTCCCTGCTTAAGCATCGTTGCGTCGCAATCCGTTCGTCGGTAGTGCTACTATTTTACTTTTTAAACGTTTTGTTAAGGTATTAACGATGTAAATTTCTTTCATCTTATTCCTGCATCTAAACAAGAATACCTGTTTTAAAAGTGGATACTGTACCTTAATAACACTTTTAAAACCGTAAGGTTCTAAGTGTAATTGAATAGCGCACTTGCTTTACAGGAGCAGTACTATGTTGCCATTCAGTTCTTGCTTCTTCTTTTATTAAATACAAAGAACGCTGGCTGACGGGAAAAGATATAATAGCTGATCTTGTTTGCTTATTTTTTTCCTGCGGACGTAACCGAAAGGTGCAATTTCCGGCAAGAGAAAGGCCAGCAATAATATCGAAAGGCGGAGCATCTCTATGCCAGTTTATAACTGAACCAATGGGATATTCAGTTACCAGTAGTTCTGCAAATTGTTGTGCCTGGATTGCCAGTTTTTCGCTTATTCTTTCTATTAAAAAATTAAATGAAGATGGAATAGGTTTCCCCTTTGACAGAGTACGGTTGTCAAAACTATAATCGTAACCAAAGCTTGCTATTTTGCGATTAGCTGTGTAGCCCTGGAAGTTGAAATTGTGTAATTGAATGTCTTGTATCGCTTTCAATAATTGTGTCTCTTCCTCTGCAGTAATAAAGTCAGGGGTGTAAGAAAACCCGGGAGGATAATTTGGCTCTATAGGGAAGAGTAAGTTCATGCAACTAAAAATAATTACACTTCACTTAAATTTTTCTGCCAGCCTTGTTGTAGGATTGCGTGCTAGGTAAAATTGCGAAAGATATGTTGGATTAACTTGCAAAATATAAACAAAGCAAAATAGTAGCACAACTGATGAACATAATGCGGCGCAACAATGCCCATCTCTATTCAAACCCCTGAAGCCAAAAGCGTCTTCTAACACTGCACCTTTTCTAATTCAATTAAAATTTCGCGGAGCTTTTCTTTCATAAGTGGCTTGTTTAAAAACCTGCTTACAAATTTGTTTTCACTTACTCTTTTATGATCTTCAGGATCGAGTGAAGAAGAAAGCATCATGATGAGGCAAATAGAATGAATGCTGCCAGGCAACTTTTCAAATGCTTCCAAAAATTGGAAGCCGTTAAGCTCGGGCATGTTTATGTCCAGAAAAATAACTTCGGGCAGACCTTTAGGTTCGCCGGCATTTAAAGAAAGATAATCGAGGGCACTTAAAGCAGACTCCTGGGAGATCACTTCTTTAGCAAAGCCATTCTTCCTAATGCTTACTTCAGCTATATAGCGATCGATAGCATTATCGTCAATAATCATTACCCTGTTGTACATACTTGCTTCCTGTTAATTTCTTTTTTAAAATTTTTGATCGCACTGTTTGGTAAGTTGATTTGAAATGTTGTTCCCCTGCCTAATACAGAATCAATTGCTACCTGGCCGTCTAGTTTTTCAATGGTTTGTTTTACAATGTATAATCCTAAACCTGAGCCTTCAGAGTTCTGCGAAACGCGGTAGAACATATCAAACACCTTGCACTGCAGTTCTTTCTTTATTCCTATTCCATTGTCTTGAATTGCAATTGATGTTTCCTGCGTAGTCGTAACAATCTTTATATTTATAAAGGGCACTGCAGCACCAGGATTTTGATAGCGAATAGCATTTGAAATAATGTTATTCATGATTACCGTAATGCGGTGCCTGTCTGAAACAAATGGAGCTTTATTGGTAATATCAATCTTTATTTCAACCTTGCGTCTATCCCTGTTCATGTATTTATGATGAACTATTATTTCTTCAATCATTTCCCTGAAGTCTATTTCCTCCATTACAACTTCAAGCCGCGAGTTTCGCGAGTAGTTGAGTATGTCAGCAATAAATCCATCTAACTTGTTGATGCTTACTTTTATTAATCCCAGGTTTTTCATCATAAAGGGATCTTCAACACCATCTTCAGATATTTCAATTAAACCAAGCATTGAAGTAAGCGGAGCCCGTAAATCATGCGATACACTGTATACAAATTTGTCGAGTTCCTGGTTCGATTTTCTCAGCTCATCATTAGTAACTTGAAGTGCTTCTTCGTTTTGTTTTCTTGCAATCGACAGGAGTGCTTCTTTTTGAAGCTTTCCCATTTCCACCGTTTGTAAGATCTGTATCTCGTTGTATTTTTTTAGTTGGTAACCCCACAACCCGCAAATGAAAAAGATAGCACCCGCAAGAACAATATGAATGATAAAAGTCTGCAGTTCAAGTGCGTTTAACTGCGTAAAATACACGTTTTCCAAGCCGGCATTTTGCAGGTAGCCAAAAAGCGCGTGGTGCAATACCACTAAGAGCAGCATGGGAATTTGAACTTTCCAGTTTTGGTAGGTGATTAGTATAGCGCTACCAATAAAGGCAGTAAAATGCATTTCGAATAACCCGTGCATCTGGTAAATGTACTGTGCCATAAAAACGGCTAGCACTACACTTAACACGTATTGGTATAGGTTAGATTCTGGTAACACAATTTTTACTGAATAGTAAGCAACAAGGCAAAGACTGCCAACACCAAATGCAATTAACCAGGTGTCGTAAAAAAAGGCAAATACAAGCCCCAATAAATAATACGCAGCCAGGAAGTAGTTCATCAACCTGTCCGACCTGTCTTTTACGTCTCGTCTAAATGCAACGGTATGTAATTGCTGGTTTAAATTATTATCTACCATAGTTGCTATTTATTACAGGTTGGTAATTCGCAACCGTATGCCTTTAAAGCAGCTTGATTATAAATTGGATGAAGACTTTTGTTTAAAAGCGAATCGAGAGCGATCTGCGCATAATTACTTTTCTTTTCAGTACAATAACGGCTCTTGTTATAGTTCCCCCTATAGTAAAGGGTATTATCAGGGCTTAGAATTACCGCTTGTGGCGTTGAGTATACGCCGCATTCCTTTGCTATTGCGCTATCAAAATAAACAGGAATATTCAGGTCAAACTTATCCTGGATTGCTTTTGCAGTGTAGCCTTTATCTGCGCTCATAACAACAATGCCAAAAGCTACCTCGTTACCGTATTGCTTTACAAGAGATTTAAAATGGTTGATATTAAATCTTGAACAAGGGCAATCAGGATTAAAAAAATGAAGGAAAACAGGCTTATTACTTTCAGACACTTTCTGTTTTAAATGAATTTTCTGTCCTCTGCTCACTCCCTTATAAGTTGCAGGAACGGGAGTAGGCAAGGCATAAACCCACTCGTTGTACCAGAATAGGGCTGCCACTGCACTTGATAAAATTACCAGCCAAATCAAAATGGCGCCTTTTCGCATTGTTCGTTTAACAGGATAACGGTGATATTATTAATTAAATTGTTTCGAACATTAAAAGTTTTGATTGTTATAACAGGAGTGCCGCCTACAGGCAAAGCAAAGTCTTTTGTTTACCAGCTATAATCGTGTACTCAACATCGTTGTGTCACTCTCTTGTACCTGCAGATTCTATACGCACCTTCTCGTCCTTTCCTGCAAATCCCCTAAACTTTGTAAGCAGGTAAAAAAGGGAATTTAATAATAAGACATATACAAAGTTGCCCGGAGGCACCACTGATAAACGTACTGCGACGCAACGATGATCCATCTTCGCTCAACTGCCGGAAGCCAAAACTACTACAGCTACAATCGGCTTAAATACCTCCGGCACTTATTTCTTTGCTGCCTGCAATTATTTTCTCTTTAATTTTCCGCCGATAAAAAATATTTATGAAGAGAACGAGTATTCTATTATTGGTGTGTTGCCTCATTGGCATTAGAAGTTTTTCTCAGGATTCAATTTCAAAGGCAGACATAAGCACTGCAGCAAAAGTGGTAGGCTTGCAGTTCACCGAACCTGAATTAGATTCGATGTTAAGAGATGTAAGGAGCAACCGCAACGATTACCAAAACATGCGGAAGTTTCCTTTGGACAACGGTACTCCAATGTCGCTTGCTCATAGTCCGGTTATCCCCGGCATGACTTTCAACAAAATCCAAAACCCTATCAACTGGAATATTCCAGCTAACGTTAAAGTACCAACAAACAGGAATGAATTGGCTTATTTTTCTGTTCTCCAGTTGGCTTCTCTCATAAAAAATAAAAAGATAACATCAGTTGAACTAACGCATTTTTTTATAGATCGATTAAAGAAGTTTGGTGACACCTTGCAATGTGTTGTTTCGTTCACTGAAGACATTGCAATGCAACAAGCCAAACAAGCAGACAAGGAAATTGCAGCAGGTAAATACCGCGGACCGCTTCACGGTATTCCTTACGGTTTAAAAGACCTCTTCTCTGTAAAAGGAACAAGAACAACATGGGGTGCAGAACCATATAAAAACCAGTACAGGGAAGAGGATGCCTTTGTGTATGCTCAACTTAAAAAAGCAGGAGCCGTGTTGGTAGCAAAATTTACATTGGGTGCTTTGGCTATGGGCGATTACTGGTTTGGCGGAAGAACAAAAAATCCCTGGAACTTAACAAGAGGATCGAGCGGTTCGTCTGCTGGTTCAGCCTCGGCTACTGTAGCGGGTTTAATTCCTTTTGCTATTGGTACCGAAACCTACGGCTCTATTATTTCTCCGGCTACAACTTGTGGTGCTACTGGTTTCAGACCAACGTTTGGCAGCGTTAGTCGCACTGGCGCCATGGCCTTAAGCTGGAGCCTCGATAAGATTGGCCCTATCTGCAGAAGTGCCGAAGACGCCGCTGTTGTTTTTAATTATATACACGGTACCGATAGCCTTGATGCTAGTGCTGTAAACATGCCTTTTAATTATACCGGCAAAGTTGATTGGAAGAAGCTGAAGATCGCCTACGCTAAAAATTACTTTGACAAATTAGACAGCACCTCAACTGACCGCAACGTGTTAGATGTTTACCGGAAGCTAGGCGCCAACCTTCAGCCTGTTGTTTTTCCTGATAGTGGCGTTTATTATTTTGATATGATAGGACTTGTTATCAGCGCCGAATCTGCTGCTTTGTTTGATGAGTTTACAAGAACAGAAATGGATGACCTGATGACCCGCAAAACAAAAAACGACTGGCCGAATTACTTCCGGGCTTCCCGTTTAATTCCGGCTGTTGAGTACATAAATGCCAACCGCCACCGTTACTTACTAATGAGGAATGTGAACAGGTTGTTCCAGCAATACGATGTCATTATTGTTCCAACGTGGGCAAGCGGAAGCCAGGCCGCTATTACAAATCTTACTGGTCACCCTGCTATTTGTTTGCCCACTGGTTTCAACCGCCAAAAGCTTCCTACAAGTATTACTTTGCTCGGCAAGTTGCATGGCGATGCTAATTTATTGTCTGCCGCAAAAGCCTTCCAGGATGCTACCCAATGGGATGAAATGCACCCTGAAATGTTTAAATAGAAATGCCGTTTCATTATAGTAAAAGCCCGACTCTCGTTGGGCTTTTTTTGTACTTAGCATCTGTGCTACTATTAAGCAGCCGTTGCGTCGCACTCTTGTACTTTTGTAGTTATCTCTGCAGGCAAAACTGCACTGGCCTTGCGTCAGCATTCCCGATTTTCAAAATGAAACAGTAAAACAATGCCTTCCTGTATTACCGGAAGGCATTAGATAAAATCACATTCAATGCTTATAAACTAAAGCTCCTCGTTTTACTTTGAAGACTTATTCTTACTAAACCACTCTTCTACGGTTTCCGCAATGTTACTTCCGGCAGCTTTAATTGCCGAGGTAAGACCTTCGGCAGGAATGCCAAATTTAGAAGTCCAAAAGTTTACGTCTTCCTGCTTGTCCAGGTTTATTTCCTTTCCCGGCACATATTGGTTGTTAGCTGTGTTTTCCATAATTAAAATTTTGGTGGAGAAATACAATGAATATGCCAAAGGGCAGCAAAGGCCACATGTCTGCGCTTGATGGTTTACCCTGAAAGAAGCACTCTACTAAATTAAAATTTACGCTTTCGTAAACATTCGGCAAATTTTTATGTTTCTTTTTTAGATTACCCTCTTACCTTTGTTTAACAAAAATGTCAAACATAATAGTAAATGCCAGTTAAAGACTGTAAAACAGAGCAGCATATTAAGGATACGGCAAAACATATTTTCCTTGTAGAAGGAAGAATGCTGGCTACTACACAAGACATTGCTGATGCGGCAGGAGTTAACCGAACACTGTTGCACTATTATTTCCGGTCGCGTGATGCCCTGTTTGATATGGTGTTTAAAGAGGCGCTGACAAAGCTACGAGAGCGGATACACCAGGTTATTGGCTCGTCTGTAGTCTTTCGCGAAAAGATTGAGAACATGGTAAATGTATTTTACGAAGAACTCACCGAGTCGCCTTACCTCGAAACATTTATAGCGCTTCAGCTCAACCAGGATCGGACGAAATACGAGGAGCTGTTTACCCGGCTACCGGGCGGTAAGGAGAGAGTGAAAAACTTCCTGAAAGAAATCCAACAGGAAATGGAGAAAGGAAACATCCCGGAAATGAAGCCAATTAACTATTTTATCAACCTGTTTGCACTGATGGCTTATCCATATGTAGCAAAGCCTATTTACATCAATATGTTCGACCTAACTGACGCTTCATTTAATAAACTATTACCTGAAAGAAAGG
>JAQBNN010000055.1 GCA_028288505.1 Segetibacter sp.
CAAATTAACGGGAATAATTAAAAGTGTTTGTTAAATAAAACGTACACTAAACGAGGCTACAAAGCAACTTTGGTTTCTTTTTCAATTTGTTCGCTTGTTTTACCAAAGCGCCTTTCCCTGCCCTGGAAGTCGAGGATGGCTTCGTATAAATTTTCTTTTCTAAAGTCGGGCCAACGAGTGTTAGTAAAATACAACTCCGCATAAGCTAGCTGGTACAATAAAAAGTTGCTAATCCTATACTCACCGCTTGTACGGATCATTAGTTCGGGATCGGGTAAGTTGCTGGTACATAAGTAATTCTCAAGTGTTTTATCGTCTATCTCTTCAGGTTTTATTTTACCAGCCTTTACATCAAGCCCAATATTTTTTACCGCGTTTACCAACTCCCAACGGCTGCTGTAGCTTAAAGCCATTACGAGATTCAAACCGGTATTATGGCTAGTCATTTCTAATGCTTCCTGTAATTCGTTGCTGGCATATTCCGGCAGCATCTCCATGTCTCCAATTACATGAAGCCTTATGTTATTCTTATTTAAAGTTTCTACCTCACGCCTAATCGTGTCTACGAGTAATTCCATTAAAGCGTTTACTTCGTTTACAGGCCTATCCCAATTCTCGGTGCTAAAAGCATAAAGTGTCAGGTATTCAACGCCTAGTTCTGCGCAGCCTTCTACTATATTTCTTACACTTTCAACACCATGAAAATGGCCGAAAAGACGATCTTCTCCCTTCTCTTTAGCCCACCTGCCGTTTCCATCCATAATTATTGCAATATGGCGGGGCAACCTGGTTAGATCGATTTTCTCTTTAAGATCAGACATTGTAAACAAACCTGTTTTAGGACGCCAAAGTTAGCAAAATGAACCATTTACTAAGAAAAGAATTAATTACATTAATTAATATAAGCGTGTTATGAAAAACAAGGCAGAGACCGTTTTGAAATGTTTTGGGAGCCGGGCACTATATCCTTAATTATACTTCCGTTGCGTCGCACTCTTGTACCGCTTAAACTTTACTGGGCTGCTCAAGACCAACACAATGTTGTAAGAGCAAAGGTGCAGTGCCTAGTTTAAGCTTGTTAATTGGGCAAGCACTCTACTACGCTACAAGAAAAGATGAAAAGATAACTGGAGATGAAGTGATTGCGACGCAACGATGATGCTATGAAATACTACTGCCAGTATCGAAATAATAAAACGGGCACAAACAAAAAACCCGGCGAAATTACCGGGTTTAAAATGAGTTTTTGTTTATAATTACCATCCTGTAGGAGATGGGCAACGATAAGATGAAATATTAAATGAAACCCCAACCTGTGCAATTACGTAAGCGTCTTTTTGCTGGCTATTGCCACGTTGGCGGCCTTTTATACCAATTGGCGCTCCTGTTTCGTAACTGCGATCTGCTAATAGCTGCGCTATTGAAGGGTTACCGTTGGGCTGGGCTAAAAAGGCATCAGGTGCATATGAAGTACTTACATCGTCAAGATAATCGGTGTTTGTAAAGCGGTACCCAACCTCAGTAAAAAAGTTTACGCTTGGCGTGAGGTTGTATTTAAAGCCAACTGCAAACGGAAGGCAAATACCCATTGAACTGTAAGGTTTACGTTCAGGGTACGCAGCGCTTCCCTGTCCTTCGGTACCGAGCGGACGAAGAAAATGCTTTTCGTTGGCGAGGTATGCAAATGGATCGTAACTAAAAACACCCACACCTAATGATACATATGGTGTGTAGTTAAACCCACTAACACCGGGGTAAAATTTAAAGAAGTTGAAATCTCCGCTTACGGCAAACTCCCAAATATTAGAATTGAAACTCAGGTTGCGGCGTTTCTGCACTTCATTCTTACTGTACACATCAGAGTAACCAACACGTGCATAGTTGGCACCTACCTTAATACCAATGTAATTTCCAAACTGTTTACGAAAAAAAGCACCGGCACTAAACTTAGGGCGATTTACGGCAGCACGGGTGTTTAGATCACCAAAGTAATGTGCAGCGCCAACAGCTATTCCAAACTCACCTTCCTGTACATAACTTTCCATCATTTGTGCCTGACTGGATAGCGTTAAGACAGTGCTGATTAAGAGTATTGCTAATTTCTTCATAAAAGTGTTTCGAAAATACGTATTGTTACTAAACGCAAAGCAACCTTTTTTCTTTTAAATTTTTCCTAATTTCTTTTATCTAAACCCCATGTTAACTTTTCTCTAAGAGTTGAGAGGAACGTGCTTTCGTTTAAAACTACGAGACGGATGGGAAAATCTTCTTTTTTTATAGCAAGGGAAACATCTTTTTCCACTAGCTCTCGTCTAGCATCCATTGAGCATAGAAATTGTTCAGTTCTACCTTCAACCTCGAAGCTTATAATATTACTGTCGGGAATAATGAGGGGCCTCACATTTAAATTGTGGGGGGCAATAGGGGTAATTACAAAACTGCCGCTATCAGGAAAAACAATAGGGCCGTTGCAGCTCATGTTGTACCCCGTGGAGCCTGTAGGAGTAGAAACAATGAGTCCGTCGGCCCAATAAGTATTTAAAAACTCCCCGTTTAAGTAGGTATGAATTTTAATCATGGGCGAGATATCTCTCTTATGAATCACGAATTCATTAAGTCCAAAAGGAACTTCCCCAAAAAGAGGTGCGCTGGAATCTAAATGCAGTAAGGTTCTTTCTTCTATAATGTAAGTTCCGTTGGCAATTGCATCTACAGCTGTATAAACATCCTCCTTTCTAATGCTTGCTAAAAAACCCAGGCGACCAAAGTTGATACCCATGATCGGGATCCTTTTGTCTCTAACAAGAGTTGCGCTGTCAAGCATGGTTCCATCTCCACCCAGGCTGATTATAAGATCTATAGAGTCATCCAAATCCTCGTGCAAACCAAAAATGGAGAATTCTACCGGTAATACATTAATAGCAGAATTAGCACCTGCAAGCGATTTGTGGATACAAATCTTTATATGATTACGTGTGAGCTCTTCAAGCAGCGTTAGCAATAAAGCTTCATGTTCCGGATCTACGCCACGGCTATAAATAGCAACTTTCATTAATTGTATAAATTAAAGTAACATGTTTTAAGTACAGGAATTGAAACACATGTAAGTGACCGGCAGGCAATCGTTACTGTAAACTTAGTGAAAGCTGTTGAATAACAAATTAATTGAAATATGAAGATTAAAAGCTCTTCGTTTAAAAATTAACGTCATCTATGACTGCCTATTCTTAATTTCGCGAAATCTTTCTCCAAAAAAATGACCAATTCACTTCAGGCAAACGAGTCTATTCCTTCGCAGAAAAAGAAAATAATTGTTTTAGGTAGTGGCCCTAATCGCATAGGCCAGGGAATTGAATTTGACTATTGTTGCGTACATGGCCTAATGGCTATTAAAGAATGCGGTTACGAAGCCATTATGGTTAATTGCAACCCAGAAACCGTTAGTACCGATTTTGACGTGGCCGACAAGTTATACTTCGAGCCCGTTTATTGGGAACACCTGTGGGAAATAATTGAACTGGAAAAACCAGAGGGCGTAATTGTACAGCTTGGTGGCCAAACTGCATTAAAGCTGGCTAAAAGGCTGCACGAAAGAGGCATTAAGATAATCGGTACTTCTTACGATAATATGGATATTGCCGAAGATCGTGGCCGCTTTAGTGATCGTTTAAAAGAACTGGAAATCCCTTACCCTGAATACGGCACTGCTTACACAGCAGACGAAGCAATTGAAGTAGCTAATAGAGTTGGCTACCCGGTTTTAGTTCGTCCGAGTTATGTGTTGGGTGGACAAAGAATGCGGATCGTAATTAACGATGAAGAAGTTGAAAACGCAGTAGTAAGCTTGCTCAAGCACATCCCCGATAATAAGATTTTGATCGATCACTTTTTAGATCGCTGCCAGGAAGCCGAGGTTGATGCAATTTTCGATGGCGAGAACTTTCATGTAATGGGTGTGATGGAACATATTGAACCTGCGGGCATTCATAGTGGTGACAGTAATGCCGTTCTTCCTGCTTTTAATCTTACCCCGCTTATTGTTACTACCATGGAGCACTACAGCGAAAAGATTGCCCGGGAACTAAACATTCGAGGACTTATAAACATCCAGTTTGCTATTAAAGATGGCAAGGTGTATGTTATTGAAGCCAACCCAAGAGCTTCACGTACTACCCCGTTTATCGCCAAGGCTTACCAAATTCCTTACCTTAATATTGCTACCAAGATTATGCTAGGTGCTGCAAAACTAACCGACTTTACTTACGAGAAAAAGCTAACTGGCTTCGCTATAAAAGAGCCTGTTTTCAGCTTCGATAAGTTTCCTGGAGTAAGCCGCGAACTAGGACCAGAGATGAAAAGTACCGGTGAGGCGATTCGATTTATTAAAGACCTTCGCGATCCCTACTTCAGGCAGTTGTATAAAGAAAGAAGTATGCACTTAAGCAAATAGTACAATTGATTTTATAAAGCTTGAAGCCGGTATTTTTTTGATACCGGCTTTTGTTTTTTATAGCGTCATCGTTGCGTCGCAATCCTATCGTCGGTTGTGCTACTATTATACTTCGGGTATTAAATTCAATGCTTATAATACGCTTTAAAAAAGCCGAATAAAGAAACTACAAGTACAAGTGAGTGACACAACGATGTTGAGGAACGGACAAATGTTTGAAAACGAAATCTACTTCAACTCCAAATACAACGGGCAGTGATCGCTGTGCTTAACTTCGGGAAAGATCTTTACATCATCAATGCGATCCTTTAAAGATTCCGACACGTTTATATAATCTATCCGCCATCCTTTGTTCTCCAACCGGTTAGAAGGGCGCATCACGTTCCACCACGTGTATTGATGTGGCTCTTTGTTTATGTGCCTGAAGCCGTCGACATAACCATTGTTTAAAAACTTATCAAACCATGCACGCTCGTCTGGCAGGAAGCCTGTGATTCTTTTAGCAGACTTAGGATTGTGTACATCAATTTCGGTGTGGGCAATATTATAATCGCCGCAAATGATAAGGTTGGGCCTTGTCTTGCGCAGCTCGTTGAGGTAATCTAAAAATTCGTTTAGCCAAACATATTTGTAAGCCTGCCTTTCTTCGCCGCTGGTCCCCGATGGAAAGTAAGCACTTATAACTGTAAGAGCGCCAAAGTTTGCTTGTATAACTCTTCCCTCGAAATCGCTTTGTAGTATCTGGCAACCTTCAATTACGTTGTCGGGTTTTATTTTACTAAGAATAGCCACACCACTATAGCCTTTCTTTTGTGCGCAAAACCAATTAGTGGTAAAGCCTATTTCTTCCAGCGAGGCGATGTCTATATCGCTCTTTTGCGCCTTCACTTCCTGCAAACAAATTATATCAGCAGGGTCTGTTTTCAACCAATCGTAAAAGCCTTTTTTAACTGCACTTCTAATTCCGTTGACGTTGTAAGTGATGATGCGCATACGTGGTATAATATTATTAATGCAAGTTAGACGATGCAAATATTGCCGGAGAATTTATAAAAATAATAATGCCAAAAGAGGAGAGAGTTATTAAGAACAGGATGGAAGAGTACCTGGAAGGCCCTCGCAGCCGGTGGAAGGAATTTAAGTTTGCCTTTGCCGTTTTTAAGCAGATGGTAAGAGGTATAAGAACGCTGCATTATATTGGTCCGTGCATAACTGTCTTCGGGTCTGCCCGTTTTAAGGAGGGCCACAAATATTACGAAGCATCCAGAGAGTTTGGAAAGCGAATAGCTGAAATGGGTTTTACTACTATGACGGGTGGCGGCCCTGGTGTAATGGAAGCTGCTAACCGTGGTGCTTTTGAAAATGGAGGTTACTCTGTTGGCTGCAACATCGCATTGCCGTTCGAGCAAAAGCACAATCCTTACATGCACAAGTGGTACACCTTTAAACACTTTTTTGTGCGCAAGACGTTGCTTATAAAATATTCTTACAGCTTCATTATTATGCCCGGCGGTTTTGGCACTATGGATGAATTTTTTGAAACCCTTACGCTCATTCAAACCAAAACAATTAAGAGCTTCCCCATTGTTTTGTACGGTCGTAGTTACTATCAACCACTTGTTGATTACATGGGCTTCTTGCTAAAAGAAGGAACTGTAAGCGAGAATGATTTGAAGCTTGTAATTCTTACTGACGATATTGATGAAGCAATAAACCACATCAGAACTTACATAACAGGTAATTATACTATTCAAAAGCGTCCGAAACCTTTTTGGGGATTTTTGGAAAAAGAAAAGAGTTAGGTTACCGGCATTGGTTATTCTATTAAGCATCGTTGCGTCGCATTACGTTCATCGGTATTGCTACTATTATGCTTAAGGCTTATAATTATAAAAGGCTCACTGTTGGTGAGCCTTTTATAATCTATTTTCTTTATCCTTGCTTTCCCGCGGACGGCACAATGTCATCCAACATCTTTAATCGAGTATCGGCCTTAACCATCTTTCCGCATTTTCTAAAGGCATTTCCTTTCTTGTTGCATAATCTTCTAACTGGTCGCGTGTAATTTTACCAACTCCAAAGTACTTGCTATCGGGGTGAGCAAAATACCAACCACACACACTTGATGCTGGGAACATAGCAAGGCTTTCAGTTAGTTCAATGCCTGCTTCTTTGGTAGCATTCAACAAATGGAATAATTTGTACTTCTCGGTATGGTCGGGACATGCAGGATAGCCCGGTGCAGGACGAATGCCCTGGTAAGTTTCTTTAATCATGTCTTCGTTAGTTATGTTCTCATCTTTTGCATATCCCCAAAACTCAGTTCTTGTTTTGTGGTGAAGTAGTTCAGCAAAAGCTTCTGCTAAGCGATCGGCTAATGCCTGCAACATGATCTTGTTATAATCGTCGTGCTGCGATTCGAAACGCTTTATATGTTCATCAATACCGTGAATAGAAACTGCGAACGCACCTATGTTGTCTTGCTTTCCTGTTTCTTGTGGAGCAATAAAATCAGCTAACGAAATATTAGGTTGCCCCGCTGCTTTCTTAATCTGCTGACGAAGGAATTCCAAGTCAACCACTTCATTATTATCCTGCAGGGTCACCGTATCTTTTCCATTGCTATTGGCCGGCCAAAAACCTATCACACCTCTTGCTGTCAGCCATTTTTCTGAAACAATCTTTTGCAATAATTCTTTAGCATCATTGTAAAGTTTTGTTGCTTCAACGCCTACTTTTTCGTCAGATAAAATTTGCGGAAACCTGCCATGTAATTCCCAGGCTATAAAGAATGGTTGCCAATCAATATAATTTGCAATCTCATCTAAACTATAATTATTAAAACTTCTTGTACCGGTGAATGAAGGCGAAACGGGAGTAAATGAATTCCAATCTAAAAAAACTTTATTGGCCTGTGCTTGTGCAAGGGGCAAGAAGCTTTTTACACTTCTTTTGCTTGCAAAGTCTTCTCTTAGTTTCTGGTATTCGTTGCTGATACCTCCCAGGAAGTCACCTTTCTGTTCTTTGCTTAACAGGCTTCCTGCTACAGTTACACTTCGCGATGCATCTAATACATGCACAACGCCATGGTCATATTCAGGAGCTATCTTAACAGCTGTGTGCATTCGGCTTGTGGTAGCACCACCAATCATCAAAGGAAGGTTTATATTCCTCCGTTTCATTTCGTGGGCTATGTGTACCATTTCATCGAGAGAAGGGGTTATAAGGCCACTTAAGCCAATGATGTCTACGTTTTCTTTAATGGCTGTTTCTAAAATTTTATCGGCAGATACCATTACCCCAAGGTCAATGATATCGTAGCCATTGCAACCAAGTACAACGCCAACAATGTTTTTACCAATGTCGTGTACATCACCTTTAACAGTAGCTAATAAAATTTTAGCCGCTCCTGCTGCTTCTTCATTTGTAGTGCCTGCTGCAAGGTGTGCTTGTTTTCTTTCCTCTTTCTCTGCTTCAATAAATGGGGTTAATACAGCAACAGCTTTCTTCATTACCCTTGCGCTTTTAACTACTTGTGGCAGAAACATTTTACCACTACCAAACAAGTCGCCAACAATATTCATCCCATCCATTAATGGGCCTTCAATTACATCTAGCGGCTTTGGATATTTTTGACGAGCTTCTTCTGTATCCAGTTCTACATAATCGGTGATACCGTTTACCAGAGAGTGAGCTATTCTTTTCTCTACAGGCTCATTGCGCCATTTTTCATCCTTTACAATCTCTTTGCCTTTGGCTTTAACCGTTTCAGCGAAATTGATAAGGGCTTCAGTAGCTTCGTTGTTATCGTTGTTGCGGTTTAATAAAACGTCTTCGCATAATTTTCTTAGCGAAGGTTCTATCTCGTCGTAAACAACTAACTGGCCTGCGTTAACAATACCCATATCCATTCCTGCCTGTATAGCATAGTATAGAAACACCGAGTGAATAGCTTCACGTACGTGGTCGTTACCCCGAAAAGAAAACGACACATTACTTACACCACCGCTTACTTTGGTCAGGGGCATTAATTGTTTAATCTCTCTTGTAGCTTCAATAAAATCAACTGCGTAATTGTTATGCTCTTCAATACCTGTGGCTACAGCAAAAATGTTTGGATCAAAGATGATATCCTGCGGATCGAAGCCTACTCGTTCTGTTAGTATTTTATACGCTCTGTGGCAAATTTCTACTTTCCGTTGTTTGGTATCCGCTTGGCCCTTTTCATCAAAAGCCATTACGATTACTGATGCACCGTAACTAAGGCAAGTAAAGGCTTGTTCTATAAACTTAGCCTCGCCTTCCTTCATGCTAATTGAGTTAACGATACACTTACCTTGCACACACTTCAACCCTGCTTCGATGATCTCGAACTTCGAGCTGTCGATCATGATAGGGATCTTTGCAATGTCGGGTTCGGCTTGTAACAGGTTGAGGAAAGTTGTCATTGCTTTCACTCCTTCCAACAATGCATCATCCATGTTTACATCCAGGATCTGAGCGCCGTTTTCCACTTGTTGGCGCGCAACAGATAAGGCTTCTTCGTATTGGTTATCGCGAATAAGGCGTGCGAATTTTTTAGAACCGGTAACGTTGGTTCTTTCACCCACGTTTACAAAGTTTGTTTCGGGGCGCATGACAAGTGGCTCGAGGCCGGCCAGGCGTAAGTAAGGTTTGATGCTCATGTTATTCTTTTGGGCCACTAAGACTCAAAGGCACAAAGATGCGCTAAGAGGTAAGTATCATTCTTTTGATACCTTCTTTTATTAGTGGTACAGTAAAATTTATTAAATATCCAAGGTTTTTATTAGACAACTTTAAATAAGAAAGCAGTTGTGCTTCCCATACTGGATGATAGTTTTCTTGTGCTTTCAATTCTATTATCACAAGATCGTCTACCAAAATATCTAATCTTAATCCTTCAGAGAATTGTAATTGATCGTAAACAATAGGAACTTTTTGTTGTGTTTCAAATGGAATGTTTCTTTTTTTTAGTTCATAGCAGAAGCAAGCTTCATATACTTTCTCAAGTAGACCCCGACCTAACGCTTTATGAATATGAAAGGCAATATCAACTACCTGCGTACCTAACCACTCATGTTGTGTTATTGCTTTCATCCTTTGCGTTGCTTCGAGTCTTCGTGTCTTTGTGGCTATAAAACTTCTTCCAGCACGGGCAATTGCCTAGGTTTGAATTTTTTTACGTAATCAGCAATGTGTTTTATATGATCGGGGGTGGTACCGCAGCAACCCCCTACTATGTTTACAAAACCTTCCTTTGCCCATTCCTCAATTATATGGCCGGTTTCGTGGGGTTGCTCGTCGTATTCCCCAAATGCATTTGGTAACCCTGCATTGGGATAGGCTGAAGTATAACATTCTGCAATTTGGCTTAACTCTTCAATATGTGGCCGCATTTGAGTAGCTCCTAAAGCACAGTTTAAGCCAATGCTTAAGGGCCGTGCATGGCGCACTGAGTTGTAGAAAGCTTCAAGTGTCTGGCCGCTTAATGTTCTTCCTGAAGCATCGGTGATAGTACCGCTTATCATGATGGGAAGTTCGGTTAGCTTGTTATCTCTGAAGAATTTTTTAGCAGCATAGATCGCGGCCTTTGCGTTAAGTGTATCGAAGATTGTTTCTATTAAAAGAATGTCCACTCCACCGTCTACTAAACCTTTTATTTGTTCTGTGTAAGCTTCGGCTACTTCATCGAACGTTACCGCACGGTAACCAGGGTTATTTACATCAGGGGAAAGGCTAAGTGTTTTATTTAAGGGACCGATAGCACCGGCAACATACCGAGGCTTTAATGGGTCTTTTGCCGTATACTCATCTGCAGCTTCTTTTGCACATTTGGCTGATGCTATATTTAACTCGTAGGCTATTGACTGCATGTCGTAATCGGCCTGTGCAATAGTTGTGCTGCTGAAAGTATTTGTTTCAATAATATCAGCACCTGCTTCAAGGTATTCTTTATGAATGCCAGTGATAATACCTGGTTGGGTGATGCTTAAAAGATCGTTGTTGCCTTGTACATCTGTGTGCCAATCTTTAAAGCGTTCTCCACGATAGTCTCCTTCGCGAAGTTTGTGGCGCTGTATCATTGTACCCATAGCTCCATCGATGATGAGGATGCGTTGTTCGAGTTGTTTGCGTATATCCATGGTTTTATTTTTTTGCCACTAAGGTGGTAGGCACAAAGGGGCGTATGCTTATTTTTAAACCACAGAGGCACAATGGCACCGAGTGGCACAAAGATTTGCTGTTTATTGTAGGGAAAGTTGAAGTACCAATATTACACTGTGGCAACAGTTGATTATAGAACTAACTGTTGCAGTGTGCGACGCAACGGCTAATGATTGCAGTTATAATGCTCACTTCAAAAAAAAACTTAACTGTGCTGTTTTCGAGTACCCATCTGTGAAGAACGATCAGAAGGCTTTCGTTTATTAGTTCAGTTAAGTAAGTACGTTGTAAGGTTGAACAATAAACAAATCGACCTTACGGCGGCAAATGTAGCATAAGAAAGCCGTATTGCAAAATGAGTAGGGCCATGACAAATACACCGGTTTTGGAGGTTTTGAAACTAGCCCTGCGAAGAGGATTGTTTTTTATTTGGGTACTTTACTAAATGTAGCTGAGCAGGAAAAAGACTTAGTTAAAAGAGCAAACTAGGCACCGGCAAGCCAGGCTTTAAATAATGCAGCACACTGGGTATTTACCACAGTTTCTAAGTTTGAGGGTGAATTTAATTGTATAAGTCCCCCTGATTTTAAAATAGAAAAACCTATAGGCAATGCTATAAAAGCCTGTGATGAACTGGCCGCTGATGCGGAAGCAAACCTTTTAAATCTCTAGGTTGTAATCTATAAAATAAGGTGCGTTGCCTTTTGTTACTAAAAAGTTGCTTTTATTTTCAGTAAGGTAGTGGGCTTCTTAGTTAAATTGCCAGGGTTTTGCAGCCTTTTTAGTTGTTGCACAATTCTTTATAAGTTAGAAAGGGTTGTCTTACAAATAATTTAAATCCCGGTTTGTACTAAAAAAATTTACCTCCCTGGGCAAACAGGGAGGTAATAAAAATAAAACACTTATGACTGTACAATTCATCCTCCTCATCCGCTTTAAAGTTAGGATTTTAAAACCTTTTTTTCACCAACTTTTCTTTTAGATACACATTACAATTTGTTACTTCTTTTATTTATTGACCTACAGCGGTTTTCATAGCAACATTGTTGTGTCACTCACTTGTACTTTTATGTTTTTCATGGCAACATTGGTGTAACTGCTTGGCATGGTAAAACTTATATTAGCACCGGGTTGTTGTTTAGGTAGTAAACCTGTAGCTGCAAAAAGCTATACAAGTACAAGTGAGTGACACAACGATGTTGATTTATATTCTTAAGTCCGCAACCAAAATGTTCTAATTATCTTAAAACCTCGCCTTTTTTTTCTTTTTACCATAGTAATCACCCTCGAAATATTGAAGCAAAAAAATGTATTTCACCTTTACCAACTGCCGGTTGTTTGGTAAAAAATGTTGGCTTGATCATGCCAGCAGAATTGTTGACGGGTTGCTGGAAAACGTGAGCGCCTGTTTAACTATTTGCGCCATGTTTTTTAAACCCCTTTCCCTAACTACCATTTAATGATTGTTTCTATTGATACAAATTTTTATAATGTTTACTAACAGCTAACCTTCTATGCCTTCACGTAAATGTACTGTACTGGCTCTAAAAGTAACTTTTGCCAGGTGTTCCTTGTAGCATTTGATCATAAAGAAATGTATGTAGTAAGTAGAGCGTGATAGTGGCTAATGCCTGTTGTTTAAACCAACCAAAAAAATAAGTGAGTGATACAACAATGATTAATATTTACTGCAAAACTTGCGTAAAAAATATTACATCCACTTTTCATTCCTGCTCTCAATAAGGTATAATACAAAATTAGTAAGGTAACTAGCAGTGGCTAATGAGATATACTGAAGCTTTACGTGTCCGCCTGCAGTAATAAAGGTTATGGAAGCAAGCTGGTGAGAAAGCTGGTAGGGACTTTGGGTCATCTTTACCTGTTGTACCTTACTCCACACTATTAAAGTAAAGCGCCTTCCCCAAACGCCCCTGTAAGTTTGTAATCCCTCCTGGTTGGCTTTCCAGCGAAAGTTTTTGTACCAGGTATAAAAGTACCACACAAAGTAGGGTAACAACAGCATTGCCCATAAGCTTTGCCAACCCGCAAGTATAGCAATTGTTGCAGTAGTAATTACGGTAAACGGAACGCCAATAAAAAGGATTTGCCTCTGCCAAAAAGATTGGTGAATTTGCTCCCCACCTGCAGGATCAAATACTTTAGTTTGCTGGTATGCACCCGCTAAGGCAACTGCAGCTTCTTTGCTGGTTAGTGGAATTTTTGATCGTTGTCGTTCTTTTGTTTTTAAATGGCCAATCGTTTGTACATCAAGCAACCAAAAGTTTATTCGGCGGCGCAACCAGTTGGTGTGCCAGCTAAACACCTGGATCTTGTTGTACGGTATAATTTTTTGCTGTAGGTTAAGCAGGCCAAAGGAAATCTTCCACGACCTATTAATATCTGTTAGGGTAAAATCAAAATACCTTAAAACCGTGCGAACTACAGAAAACAAAACGGAAATAACAGCAACGAGTAATAGCATTACAGTTACTACAAGCACCATTTGTTGCTTAATTGAATCAGCATATTTTTCCAGCAATCCCTTTCCATCAAAATTGAAAGCTTTTCTAAGATCATCTACCAGGTTCATGCTAACTGCAAGAAGAATTAGAAACGCCTCAAGGTGATTTGCTGAAAGGCTAAGCTTGATAAGATCTGCTGCACTAAGTTTATAAACTGTAGCAGTTTCCTTAAACTCATTTGGAATGTTGGTAATGGAGATGCC
>JAQBNN010000254.1 GCA_028288505.1 Segetibacter sp.
GGTATGGCTTTCGGTTTCGGCCAATACTTTATCGCGGTGTTTACATTGGCACTTGTTCTTGTCACCTTAATCCTGTTGGCTGCTATTGAAAGCAGGATCAACAAGAAGGAAGCACGCAAAAAATTACGCTTCACCTTCAATCTCGCAACTTATACTATCGACCAGTTAGAACAAGACCTCTCATCCCTAAAAATCGCGTTTAAAAGAAGCCATCTTTCAAGGGTAAATAGCGATATGACTTTAGAATACAAGGTTGAATTACACCAACGTGATTACCGGAAGATTCTCGAGTTCTTTTTAAAGAAGGAAGAGATCCGTCACTTTAGCGAACTCGACCTTGAAATAGAAGGCTAGCTACGAATGGTGCAGAGGATACTTTTGTCCCAAGCCAATAATCTCGATTAACCAGCCGTTGCGTCGCACTCTTGTACTTTGGGTACTTCTATTCATCGCGTAGTAGCCCAAAATGCTGCTCGCTTATTTAAAACCAGTAGATTTATAAAAACAATATTTTTCATGTTAAGAACATGTATTTTAATAATCGTTCTCTTTTTATTTTCCGGCTTTCAAAAAACTAAAAAACAAGTGGATTATCACCTACTCATCGGCACTTATACCACCGGAAAAAGTGAAGGCATTTATGTTTATCGCTTCAATACACAAACAGGTAAGTTTAGCTACGAGAGTAAAGCGGCTATTTCAAATCCTTCTTTTCTTGCTATTGCAGAAAATGCTAAAAATGTTTTTGCTATTGAAGAGTCTGCTAATAATAAAGGAACTATAAACGCTTACGCTTTCGACGATATTAAAGGCACTCTCACCTTAATTGATACACAATCATCAAGAGGCGATCATCCGTGTTATGTATCTACAGTAAACAATTATGTTTTCGCTGGCAATTATACAGCCGGAAGTCTTTCTGCCTATCAACTAAACAAGGATGGGTCTCTTATTCCGCCCGGCCAGGTTATTCAACACACAGGCAGCGGCCCCGACAAAGCAAGGCAGGAAAAGCCGCATGTGCATGCTGTAGTTGTTGCACCAGATAAACAATACCTTTTAGCAACAGACTTGGGTATTGATAAAATAAAGGTTTATAAGATCGGCAACGATAAAGTGAACATACTTACTTCATATTCAGAAGTAAGTATAGACCCGGGTGGCGGCCCAAGGCATCTAGCTTTTCATCCAAATAAAAAGTGGGTCTACCTGGTGCAGGAAATAAAAGGGCAAATCACGCAGTTCAGTTATAATAATGGAACGTTGAAGCAATTGCAAAACTTTACCATGGTTGCAGAAGGAAGCACTAAAAAAATTGGTGCAGCCGACATACACATCTCTGCTGACGGAAAATTTTTATACGCCAGCAACAGGGGCGATTATAATGAGATTGTTATTTACGCTGTCAATCCTACCACAGGAAAACTGAGCTTAAAAGGACGTCAATCAACTTTAGGTAAAACCCCAAGGAATTTCGCAATTGACCCTTCCGGTAACTTTCTTTTAGTAGCCAACCAAAACTCCGATGAAATAGTAATTTTTAAACGCAATCAACAGACCGGCTTACTTACACCGACAGGAACTAAGATTGAAGTTGGAAACCCTGTTTGTTTGCAGTTTGTAAAAGCTAAGTAAGTATCACAAACGAAAAGATCTGTTCCAATTGGCTGCGAAAAATTTGGTAGGAAGTTCTTGTAAATACAAATGGATTAGATAATCGAAAAGAAGATTATGAATAAAAGCGATTACTTAATTACTAACGCACGGGATGCTAAAAGATATGCCGATGAAGTGATTGCGACGCAACGATGATGCTATGAAAATGGATGTTTGTATTACATAAAAAGCTGTCCTTGCGAACAGCTTTTTATATTATAAGCGAATTGATATTTTATGCATCTCTTCCGTGGCATTGCTTAAACTTCTTACCACTTCCACACGGGCAAGGATCGTTTCTACCTATTTTAGGACCAACAACAACCGGCTGTTGTTTTACGCCTGTTCCGGGATCGAAATAATCGTTTTCGTTTGCTGCATAGTCATCGCCACGTGCATCAATTTCTTCTTTGTTAACACGCATTTTGCTCATGTCAGTTCTTTGTTCCTTCGCTTCGTGAACAACACGTTGCTGTTGCTGTACAGGTGCTTCCTGCTCAACTGGTATTGCGGCATGGCAAAGGAATGAAACGATGTCTTTATTAACCTGCTCATCCATCTTCTTAAATAATCCAAAGGCTTCCATCTTATAAATCACCAAGGGATCTTTTTGTTCGTAAGAAGCTGTCTGCACACTTTGCTTAAGGTCATCCATTGCTCTCAGGTGCTCTTTCCAGGCATCATCAATAAAGGCCAATGCAATGTTTCTTTCGAGAGCCTGCGTTAATTCGTAGCCTTTTGATTGAACAGTTTTATCAAGGTTAGCAACGACCTGCATTCCACGACGACCATCGGTAAAAGGAACTACTACATTTTCTATATGATTGCCTTGCTGTTGGCGGATGTTCTGGAATACCGGTAAAGCATTGTCGGCGATCTCAATCTTTTTCTGCTGGTAATTCGCGATTGCCTCGTTGTATAATTTCTCCGCTAAAACTTTCTCGTTGCTCTTTGCCAATTCGTCTGCGGTAATGCTGCTGTCGATGCCAAAGTTTACAATTACTGCAAGGCGGAAGCCTTCATAATCATCCTGTTCTTTAAAGCTGCTAACGAGACCATCGGCAACAATATAAAATGCATTATCAAGATCGAGTGCAAGTCTTTCTCCAAACAATGCATGGCTACGTTTTGTATAAATAACAGTACGCTGCTTGTTCATTACATCATCGTATTCGAGCAAACGTTTACGAATACCAAAGTTGTTTTCTTCAACCTTGCGTTGTGCTCTTTCAATGCTCTTAGTGATCATGCTGTGCTGGATAACTTCACCTTCTTTGTAGCCGGCAAAGTCCATCACTTTAGCAATACGTTCGCTACCAAACATGCGCATCAAATCATCTTCAAGAGACACAAAGAATTGAGATGAACCCGGATCTCCCTGGCGACCAGCACGACCGCGTAGCTGCCTGTCTACACGACGGCTTTCGTGGCGTTCTGTACCCAGAATCGCCAAACCGCCTGCTTCTTTTACGCCGGGTCCAAGCTTAATATCCGTACCACGACCAGCCATGTTTGTGGCAATGGTTACATTACCAGGCAAACCTGCTTCGGCAACAATTTGTGCTTCCCTTGCGTGCTGCTTGGCATTAAGTACGTTGTGCGGAATTTGCTTCTGCTTCAGCATACGGCTAAGCAATTCACTCACCTCCACACTGGTAGTACCTACAAGGCAAGGACGGCCTAAACCACGAAGTCTTTCAATTTCATCAATAACAGAACCGTATTTTTCACGCTTGGTCTTATACACAAGATCTTGCTCGTCTTTACGGGTAATAGGTATGTTAGTTGGAATGTTAACCACATCCAATTTATAGATGTCCCAAAGCTCTGCTGCTTCAGTTTCTGCAGTACCCGTCATACCAGCAAGTTTGTGGTACATACGGAAATAGTTCTGCAATGTTACTGTTGCATATGTTTGAGTAGCTGCTTCAATGCGTACATTTTCTTTCGCTTCAATAGCCTGGTGTAAACCATCGCTATATCGCCGCCCTTCCATTATACGACCGGTCTGCTCGTCTACAATTTTTACCTGTCCTTCAATTACAACGTACTCATCGTCTTTTTCGAACAAGGTGTATGCTTTCAGTAACTGTTGAACTGTGTGTATACGATCTGCTTTTAAAGAATAGTCGTTCAGGATAACTTCCTTACGATGCAATTTATCTTCTGGAGTCACGTCAGGATCAGTATCAATTGCATTCAGTTCGATGCTGATATCAGGAAGGATAAAGAAGTTGGCATCTTCACCACCCTTAGTGATCAGTTGAATTCCTTTATCAGTAAGGTCAACGGAATTATTCTTCTCATCGATGTGGAACAACAACTCTTCATCTACTTTAGGCATTTCACGTTGCTGATCCGCCAGGTAGTAGTTCTCCGTTTTCTGCAATTTTACACGGATACCGGGTTCGCTTAAAAACTTAATCAACGGACCCATTTTAGGCATACCTCGATGCGCTCTCATTAAAGCAAGTCCACCGTCTTTAGGATCGTCATTACCTTCTGCAAACTTCCTTTTAGCTTCATTCAAAAACTGGTTAGCCAATCTTTTTTGCGCTTCAACCATTTGCAAAACTCTTGGCTTTAAAGCTTCGTATTCCTGCTGGTCTCCACGAGGCACTGGCCCCGAGATAATCAAAGGCGTTCGTGCATCATCAATCAATACACTATCCACCTCATCCACCATGGCGTAGTGGTGTTTGCGTTGCACCATTTCGTCAGGCGTATGCACCATATTGTCTCTCAGGTAGTCAAAACCAAATTCGTTATTAGTACCATAAGTAATGTCAGCTAAATAAGCGTTGCGACGCTCAGGAGTATTTGGTTGGTGCTTGTCAATACAATCTACACGAAGACCGAGCCATTCGAAAATAGGACCATTCCACTCGCTATCCCTCCTGGCAAGGTAGTCATTCACCGTTACAATGTGTACGCCTTCACCAGCTAGTGCATTAAGGTATGCAGGTAGTGTAGATACAAGCGTTTTACCTTCACCAGTAGCCATTTCAGAAATCTTACCACTATGTAGTACGGCACCCCCAATCAACTGTACGTCGTAGTGAACCATGTTCCAGGTAACAGGACTGCCGGCTGCGAGCCAGGTGTTACTATAGATTGCGTCGTCGCCTTGTATTTTAATATGCCCTCTTGATATACTTAAGCTACGATCAAGTTCTGTTGCTTTACTCGTCAATTCTTTGTTACTGCTAAAGCGTCGTGCTGTTTCTTTTACTACTGCAAAAGCCTCCGGTAATAATTCTTTCAGAATTACTTCAATTTGCTGGTTCCGGTCTTTTTTCAACTTATCCACCTGTTGGTAAATAACATCTCTACCCGAAATATCCTCAATTGATAGCGCTTCTGCTTCTTGTTGATGGCTTTCAATTTCAGTATCGATAACTGATAAATACTCTTTTATCCTCGTTCTGAATCCCACCGTTTTACTGCGTAATTCATCATTTGAAAATGCGTGGTACTCCTGGAAAAAATAATTAACCTTTTCAGCCACGGGAAGTAATTGCTTCACATCTTTCTGTGATTTACTTCCGCCAAAAAGTTTTGATATAAAACCTATCATAGATATATTTAGTTAGATATGGGGATGCGTTTAAAAATTTTAGTCAAATTTAATGCTACGAACATTCGTAGCCATTTTGACAGGGCAGCAAAGGTAACAAAACGAGGGGATAAGAACTAAAATCAGGAATAGGGTGAGTGTTAAGAATTTTTGGTAACCGGCGCTTTATCCCTGGTTATTCTGCCGTTGCGTCGCACTCTTGTACTTTCATATGCTATTCAGCAGACTTATCGCTTTACATGTCGCCTCTAATTTTAAAATTCTGCTGAAGATGTAAACACTCTTGCTATAAACACTTCCGCCGTGTCCACTATAGGAATAATATTTCTCTCTCTTTTACTCGACATTCTAATATTAGAAATACATAAATATTTAGCCTGCAAAGCTTTAATGTTTTTTTAATTTATCTTCCAACTCATTATTAATCAAAAGTAACCCCCCATGCAAAAATTTTACTTTAGCTGTCTGCTATTGTTTGTAACAGTAATATGCCATTCTCAGATAAATGGCTATACCTTTTCTTCTACTACTGAAACTTATTCAGAAGTTTCTGGCGGCACTATTTTAGGTGGCAGCTCCATAGATGAAGAAGTTTTCAACAACAGTACCAACGGTGCTTCAGGCCCAGTTACAGGTACTGGCTTTCCCATAGGCTTTAACTTTGTGTACCGGGGAAATACATACGACGCTTTTGCCGTTGCTACTAACGGGTACATTGTGTTAGGCTCAGGTAGTTTTACGATAGGAAATTCCTACACTGCAATTGCAACTACTACCTCTACAGGTTTCGAAAATGTAGTCGCAGGATTTAATCAGGATCTGGATGGCACAGCTACTTCAGAATTAAGCTATCAAACCACCGGCTCTGCTCCAAACAGAAGTTTAGTTGTTCAATGGAAGAATTTTGTACGCTGGAATGCATCAACTACCGTTGTAAATTTTCAGATAATATTAAAGGAAACAAGCAACACTGTTATCTTCCAATATGGAGCAATGACTGGTACAACTACAAATTACGAAGTTCAGGTTGGATTAAAAGGAGCTTCTAATCAGGATTTGCATAATCGAACGTCTACAACAAGTTGGGCTAATAGTGCAAGGGGCACAACTAGTTCTTCAACCATTTCGTTTAATAATACGGTTTCCCCTCCACCTGGATTAAATTACACATTTACTCCTAGTAATTGCAATAATCCAACAGATATTACTTTTACAAACACCCTGAATTCTGCCACTTTTAATTGGCAAGCCCCCGGTGCTGGTGGAGATACATTGAAACAGTACCAATGGGAATTGAGAACCAGCGGAGTACCCTTTTCTGGCGCAACAGGACTTTCACAAAGTGGTAATACCTCTCTAACTACAGTTACTCTTAATGGCCTTACCCCTCAATCCGGCTATACTTTTTATGTAAGAAGTACTTGTTTGGGAGGAAGTAACAGTGGCTACGCGATAAAAGCTATTACAACACGCGCCAACGACCATTGTTCCGGAGCAGTAACGCTTACAGTAAATAACAACTTAAATTGCACTTCAGTATATACCGATTCCACCACAATAGCAACTGAGTCACAGCCCGGCTGCGTCGGATCAGCAGATGACGATGTTTGGTTCAAATTTACAGCAACCAACGCCTCGCTTGTTATAAAATTATTCAATAAATCGGGCGCCGGAGGAACAACAAATACAGATTTAGTCTTTCAGATTTTTAGTGGCACCTGCGGATCTTTAACTTCCCTTGCCTGTACTGATACTCCAGATAGTACCGTGGTTTCAGGGCTTGTGGTTGGTAACGAATATTTCGTAAGGGTATATAATTATACAGCAATAGGTTATACGAAATTTGATATTTGCATCGGTGTCTTACCTCCTGCCCCTGCTAATGACGATTGTATAGGGGCAATTCTGTTAACTCCATCATCTAGTAACACTTGTACAACTCCGACAACAGGTTCTACCATTGGTGCCACACCTTCTACTGAAACGCCACCTTCATGTAGTGCTACTGGGGTTAACGATGACGTCTGGTATAAATTTGTGGCAACTTCAAGCACACATAGTATTCAAATCACAAATGCCGCAAATACAACCGCCGTATCTGTTTATTATGGTGCTTGCGGCGGGCTTACTCAAGTGTCGTCTGCTTGCGCAAGCACAACAGCTCTGGCAAATAGTCTAACAATTGGTGAAACTTACTTTGTTAGAGTTTATACTACTTCAGCCTCTGTCGGAATTTATAACCAGTTTTCTATTTGTATTGGGTCCGACCCAATAAATGATGATTGCGGCGGAGCCATTTCTCTAAATTCTTCAAGCGCTACATGTACAGGAACAGCTGGAAGTACAGTAGGTGCAACACAATCTTCTGATGCAGCGCCAAGTTGCAGCGCAACGGGAAGAAACGATGACGTTTGGTATACATTTGTAGCAAGCAGTACTAGCCAGATAATTACTATCTCTAACGCATCTTCGACTACTGCAGCCGCTTTGTACACTGGTGCATGTGGAGGTTTAAGCCAGGTATCAGGGGCTTGTGGCTCCGGCGGCACAACCGTATCTAATTTAACTGTTGGTCAAACTTACTTTGTAAGGGTTTACTCCACTTCATCCACTGCAACAACATTTAGCACCTACGTTATTTGTGTAACTATTCCACCTGCAAATGACGAATGTTCTGGTGCTATCTCTTTATCCTCATCATCCATGTCATGCTCTCCAACCACAGGAAGTACGTTTGGCGGAACTCCCTCAGCAGATGCGGCACCGACCTGTAGTGCAACAGGTAGAAATGATGACGTCTGGTATTCATTTGCCGCAAGTGCAACTTCGCAGGTTATAACAGTTTCTAATGCGTCTTCCACTACTGCTGCCGCAGTTTATACTGGCGTTTGTGGAGGATTAACACAAATAACAGGAGCTTGTGGTTCCGGTGGCACAACTGTTCATAACCTGACTGTAGGAGAAACTTACTTTATAAGGGTGTACACAACCAGTAGCACAGTTACAACGTATTCCACATTTAATATTTGCGTAACGACTCCTCCACCTCCCCCTGCAAATGATGATTGTGGAAATGCTGTAACAATGACTGGGATTACAAATGGCACCACAGTAGGTGCGACTCAAACTATGGCGCAAGAAGCTTGTGGTACTGCTACTGCTACGTTTGCAAATGATGTATGGTATAAGTTTACAGCCTCAGCAAATGGTGATGCTACTTTAAATGTTACAAATGTGGCTTCAGATTTTGATGCTGTAGTAATGGTATATTCAGGAGCATGTGGAGCGTTAACCAATATTGGTTGTGCAGATGGACCAGCGGGAGGCGGAAGTGAAACCGTTAGTCTAACGTCCCTAGTTGCAGGACAAGTGTATTATGCAAGAGTATATAGTTTTAATGCAATAAATGGCGCTTTCTCGATTTCTGTAACTGGAACAGCGTTACCTGTTTCCATTTCTAACTTTAAAGGTAGTCGTAACAACAATGTAAATGTTCTTACCTGGACTACTGTTAGCGAGCAGATGTCAAAAGGCTTCGAGCTACAACGATCAATAGAAGGAATGAACTTTTCCCCTATAACTTTTATAGCCTCAAAAGCGCTCTCAGGAAACAGTAATACTTTATTATCTTATAGCTTCGTGGATGAGAAGGCTATTGCTCAAACCAATTACTACAGACTAAAACAAGTTGATGTAGATAATAAAGCAACGTTTAGTCCTGTGGTAGTTCTAAAAGGACAACAAAAAGCAGGTCTTGTTTTACAAGCTTTATATCCGATACCTGCGAATAGTAACATTACTGCTATCATAGAAAATAGCGTAAGGGAAAAGATAAATATATCTATAGTGGATATGTATGGCAAACAGGTGAAATCGCTGGTGAAAGTGCTTGAAGCAGGAACTAATAACATTGCAGTTGATGTAAACGGCCTTGCTACCGGCAGCTATGTGTTTAAAGTGAGCGGTTTACATGGAACGATCATAAATAGGTTCATTAAAAATTAGTTGTACTACTGAAGGACATAAAAAAGGCCGGCATTGATGCCGGCCTTTTTTATGTCCTTCAGTAACAGTTTTAATTTTTTTTGACTTTAAATTATTACACTAACATAGAATAAACAAGGTGAGTTGCATATGGGCCCAGAATGTACAAGTGAGTGACACAACGATGCTGAAAAGAGAGATTACGCTGGTTTACAAAAGTTCTTTTTTATTGTTCTTTGCCAGCTTAAATAGAAAGAAAATGTGTTATTAAAATTCCCGTTCAAACCTTACCTTTGCAGCCGATTCTAAAGCAATTAATGGTTTTTTTGCAGGTTTTCCTGTACCTAAAAGTTTCAATTCATTTGATACTGAAGGAGTTTAGAATAAATAATATTTGAAATACTTTTTACAATGAGCGGTCAATTAAAAGAGGTTCGTAACAGGATTAAGAGTGTGCAAAGTACCCAGCAAATTACCAAGGCTATGAAAATGGTAAGTGCTGCTAAACTTCGCCGGGCGCAGGATGCAATAGTTCAAATGCGTCCCTATGCCCAGAAGCTACAGGAAATGCTTAGCAATATTGTTAGCAATACTGAAGGGGAAGTTGGTGGAAGTCTTGCTACTGACCGTGGAAATGACCGCGTTTTATTAATTGTAATTACAAGTGATCGTGGACTGGCCGGTGGTTACAATGCGAACATCGTTAAACTTGCCAGAGAAACAATTGCCACGCAATACTTTAACCAACACCGCAAGGGCAGCGTAACGATCTGGAACATTGGTAAAAAAGGTTTTGAGAGCCTGAGTAAATCGAATTATGCCACGAATGCTGATTTCAAAGATATTTTCTTAAACCTGACATTTGAGAATGTCCAGGCCGCTTCGCAGGCTGCTGTAAAAGCATTTATTAATAAAGAATTTGATGTAGTTGAGATAGTTTACAGTGAATTTAAAAATGCTGGAACGCAAAAATTTGTTGTTGAACGATTTTTACCAATTCCTAAGATTACACCTAAGGAAGGCAGCAAAAAAGCAGACTTTATTTTTGAACCCGCTAAAGAGCAACTGGTGGCAGAACTAATGCCTAAGATATTAAACACACAATTGTTTAAAGCTGTTTTAGATGCACATGCCAGTGAGCATGGTGCTCGTATGACGGCGATGGATAAGGCCAGTGAAAACGCAAACGAGCTTCTGAAAAGCTTAAAGATATCTTACAACCGTGCCCGCCAGGCTGCAATTACTACCGAACTTACAGAGATCGTAAGTGGTGCAGCAGCATTAAAAGGGTAAGACCCTTAACCAACGAAGGGGGAAAGAAAACACTAATAATCTAAAATATTAAAGCCCCTTTTGGGGTTTGGGGCATGGAACTTTCAACTGTTATTCCTCATATTGAAGCACTAATATTTGCCAGTGATAAACCCCTGACAAATAATGACATTGTTGAATTGATCAACAATGCCTTTGCTTTTATGGAGGAACGAATAACACTTGAACAGGTGGAAGCTGCAGTTGATGGAATACGTGAAAAGTACAACGTCGAATTTTATCCTTTTGAGGTAAGGCAAAGTGGTGGTGGCTGGCAGTTCCTAACCAAGAAAGATTTTCATAAAACAGTTGTACAACTTAATGGCGATAAATTTTTAAAGAGATTGTCTAACGCCGCTTTAGAAACCCTTGCCATTATTGCCTACAAGCAACCCATTACTAAAGGCGAGGTAGAAGCTATTCGCGGCGTTAACAGCGACTACAGCGTTCAGAAGTTGTTGGAGAAAGAACTCATTATTATCAGTGGCCGTAACGAAGAACTCCCGGGTAAGCCTTTGGTTTATTCTACTTCCAAATCGTTTATGGATTATTTTGGGATCAACTCGGTAAATGATTTGCCTAAGATTAAAGAAGTGTTAGCGGAACAAACTATTGAGGCAACCATTATCGAGCACGGAACAAAGAAGAATGAAGCTGCCGAAAATGAAGAAGCTGAGACGCTAGAATCTAGCGATGATATTGTGCTTACCGTAACTGATAATGGAGAATTGATAGAACAGCCATTAGCATCGGTTACCGAAGAGGAAGCGCTGGATGAAGCAGGAGAAAAGGGAGAGGATATAGACAAAGGCAACTGGACTGATAATATCGATGAGGAAACAACATTGGATTCAAGTGCTCCTCAGGAAGATTCAATGGATGCTAACGAGATCCCTGCTGAAGATGAAGCCGATGAAAGCAGCAAGGACGAGACCGGCGACGAACCCGCCGATTCTTCCGAAGATAAACGGGAAGATAAACAGGACTAATTAGTCTTTCCTTCGCTATTTATTTCCCTCTAATTTTATAATTACAATTATATGGCTCAACAATTATCGCACAAGCAGCTTATTAATATAGCCAACGAGTTTGGCACACCCGTTTATATTTACCATGCTGAAAAAATTGCGGAACAATACCAAAAGCTAAAGGACGCTTTTAAAAAGACTGATGCTAAATTCTTTTATGCATGTAAGTCGCTTACCAATATTAATATCCTTAAGTACATGAAGCAGATAGGCGCTTCATTGGATTGCGTGAGTATAAACGAAGTTATGCTGGGATTACGTGCTGGCTTCGAACCTAAAGAAATCTTGTTCACACCAAATTGTGTTGACTTCGAAGAGATAGAAGCAGGAATGGCGCTAGGCGTTAATCTTAATATCGATAACATTTCTATCCTGGAGCAATTCGGCAACAAGTACGGTAGTAAGTACCCTATTTGCATTCGCCTTAACCCGCACATTATGGCTGGTGGAAACTATAAAATTTCTACAGGCCACGTTGATAGTAAGTTCGGTATTTCCATCCACCAGTTAAGGCATATTGAACGCGTGGTTAAGACGACGAAAATGCACATTACTGGTCTTCATATGCACACGGGTAGCGAGATTAAAGACGTAAACGTATTCTTACAAGGCCTTGAAGTGATGTTTGAAATTGCACGTCATTTTGAGGATTTGGAATTTATTGATCTGGGTAGCGGCTTTAAAGTTCCTTACCAGGCTGAAGATCCTGAAACGGACGTAAACCAATTAGGCGAAAAAGTGGCGGAAGCCTTTAAGCAATTCGAAAAAGAAACAGGCAAAAAATTGCAGGTGTGGTTCGAGCCAGGTAAATATTTAGTAAGCGAGGCCGGTTATTTTGTAGTGAAAGCTAATGTTATCAAGCAAACTACTGCAACTGTTTTCGTGGGAGTAAATAGCGGCTTTAACCACCTTATTCGCCCCATGTTTTACGAGGCTTATCATCGCATAGAAAACATAAGCAACAAGAAAAATGTTGAGCGCATTTATACGGTTGTTGGTAACATTTGCGAGACCGATACCTTTGCCTGGGATCGCAAACTGCACGAGGTACGTGAGGGCGATTACCTGGTATTTTACAACGCCGGCGCCTACGGTTTCGAAATGAGTAGCAACTTTAATAGCCGCTTAAAACCTGCGGAGGTTTTAGTAATTAATGGCGAAGCAAAACTTATTCGTAAAGCTGATGAGTTCGAGGATCTTCTACGGAACCAGGTTGAGGTTCTATAATTATTTAAGCCTTCTACATATTGGAAGGCTTTTTTTATGGTTCAAGCTGTATACTACTAATGTAACAGCCGGTGCGTCGCACTCTTGTACAGTAGTAAAATAACTGTACAAGTGAGTGACACAACGATGCTTAATAGTAGCACTGAAGCTTAGTACAAAAACAATATAGATATAGCAGCAGGCAAGGCACTTGTTTTGATCTTAAATAATAACAGCAATAACATGAGGAAATTATTATTAGCGGGGATAATGCTTTTTAATACAGCAGTAATCGGTCAAACAATCGTTAATCGCGACAGGGCGATTGAAGACATGGTTAAAGAAGTGTCAGCAGATTCACTGAAAGCGCACATAGTAAAAATGGTAAGCTTTGGTACCCGGAATACTTTAAGCTCAACTACCGATAAGAACCGGGGCATCGGCGCTGCAAGAAATTGGGTGCTTAGCAAGTTTAATTCTTTTGCAAAGCAAGCGAACGGCAGGTTAAGCGCTTTTGTAGATACCACTACTTACCGCGCAGATGGCCGCCGTGTAGACAGGCCTATCAATTTAGGAAACGTAATGGCCACCCTAAAGGGAACCGACCCTAACGATAATCGTGTCTTTATTATCAGCGGACATCTTGATAATATGAGAAGCTCTCCCACCGATAGCATCGGCGATGCGCCTGGTGCGAACGACGACGCAAGTGGAGTCGCAGCCGTAATTGAGTGTGCACGCATAATGAGCAAACGTTCGTTTCCTGCCACCATAATTTTTGTTGCTGTAAGTGGCGAGGAGCAAGGCTTGTTAGGTGCAGGTTACCTTGCAGGAAAAGCACGCAAGGCAAACTGGAATATTGAAGCGGTTTTGAACAACGACATTATGGGAAGCAACAACAGCAGCGAAACCAATATTATTGATAATACAAAAATCCGGGTTTTCAGCGAGGCCTTTTCAGTAGCAGATACGGGAAGAAGAGCATTAACCATCAGGCAACTTGGTTTGGAAAATGATGGCAAAGCGAGGCAACTTGCCCGTTATGTAAAAGAAGTTGGCGAAAGGTATGTTGACAATCTACAGGTAGTAATGATTTACCGCAACGATCGTTTTTTACGCGGAGGCGACCATTCGCCGTTTGTTGAGAATGGATTTGCTGCAGTACGTTTTACCGAGATGAATGAAAACTATACGCACCAGCACCAAAATGTAAGAACCGAAAAAGGTGTTCATTACGGTGACTTGGTTGAGTTCATGGATTTTGAATACCTGCGCAAGAACACTGCAATGAATTTAGCCAACCTTGCTAATCTTTCTAAATCCCCCGCAATGCCCGACTCCGTTAAAATAGAAGTAAGGCGGCTTTCTAACCAAAGCTTTATTACGTGGCAGGCTCCAAAAGTTGGCAAAGTAAAAGGCTACTACCTGTTGGTTCGCGAAACAACAAGTGCTACCTGGCAGAAGAAGATCTTTACAACAGCATTAAGTATGCAACTACCCTTTAGTAAAGACAACTACTTCTTTGCAGTTCAGTCAGTTTCTGAAGATGAAAATGAAAGCCTGCCAGTAGTACCAACAGTTGGAAGATGACTTTAACAACTAATATTAATCGAGAATTAGCTGCTTACTCGCATTCCAATTAAATTTGATGTTTAAACAACTTTAATAGGTACTAATGAAACTAACCATCTTTAATTTTCTCAAAATCCTTTTATTAGCGGCTGTTTTACCCGCTTGCAATAAAGAAGAGAATACAAGTTTGCAACAATTGGATATGAAGAATGTGAGCTACGGGAGCAATGCTGCTCAAACTATAGATATTTATTTACCAGCTAATCGAACTACTACTGACACAAAAGTTGTCCTCTTTATTCATGGCGGAAGCTGGAATGCTGGCGACAAAGCAGATTTCGCTGAAGCTATCACTGCTATTCGGACCCAACTTCCGGGCTACGCTATTTTTAATATGAACTACCGGCTTGCTAATAGCGCTAATCGTTTTCCTGCACAAAGCGACGATATACAGTCAGCACTCGATTTTATTAAATCAAAAGCATCTGACTATAAAATTGACGCAAATACAGTTGGCTTGGTTGGAGCAAGTGCCGGAGCGCATCTTGCTTTGCTACAGGCCTACAGGTTTAATACCAATGGCAACATAAAAGCAGTTGTTGATCTTTTTGGGCCCACTGATCTTACCACGCTTTACAACAACCATCCAATATCGCAGGCATCGCAACCGGTGCTTGTAAATTTGTTAGGTGCAACACCTGCTACAAACCCTACTCTTTACCAGCAGGCCAGTCCAATTAACTATGTCACTGCTTCCAGTGTCCCCACGCTCATTTTTCATGGCACTGACGATTTTATAGTTCCCATCAACCAATCGATTACTTTAAGAACCAAATTGCAAACTGCAAACGTACCTGTTCAGTATGTAAGTTATACTGCAGAAGGCCACGGTTGGGTTGGTGCTAATCTTGTTGACACTTACACTAAAGCCGTTGCTTTCATTAAACAATATGTAAAATAATGCAAAGCATTTTTTGGAAGTGTAAGGCTTTCGATGCACTAAGCCCTCACGAATTATATGCAATCATTCGCTTACGAAACGAGGTATTTGTAGTTGAGCAAAATTGTGTGTTCCAGGACGCCGATGATAAAGACCAGAGGTGCTTTCATTTAATGGGATATATTGATGGAACCTTAGCCGCTTACTCACGTTTGGTTCCTGCCGGTGTCACTTATAATTATATGTCAATTGGAAGGGTGATCACTTCGCCTTCTGTTCGTAAAAGTGGTGTGGGCAAAGCTTTAATGGAGCAGTCGATTAACCAGTGTTATAACCTCTTTAATAAGCAAACTATAAAGATCGGCGCGCAGCTTTACTTAAAACATTTTTACGAGAGCTTTGGCTTTGCGCAAACAAGCGATGTATACGACGAAGACGGAATACCACACATTGAAATGCTAAAGGAAATGTAAGAAGGGTGGTTACGTGCATTTGTTTTTATAGCATCATCGTTGCGTCGCATTACGTTCATCTGAAAACCGCTGCGCATCTTCTGTTATGTTTTACTGGCCCTGATCCTAAAAACGATATAAATAAAAAAACGGCAGCTTGTATAGCTGCCGTTTCTCTTAAGTTTAAGGTATTACAACTCTAAAGCAAGGTATTTCCCGGTATGGCTTTGCTTTACTTTCACCAGTCCTTCAGGTGTTCCTTCAAATAAGATCTTACCACCTCCATCTCCACCTTCTGGGCCGAGATCGATGATGTGATCTGCTACTTTAATCACATCAAGATTATGCTCGATCACTAAAACGCTGTTGCCCCTGTCAACCAGTTTATTTAATACTTCCAGCAAGTGTTGTATATCCTGGAAGTGCAAACCTGTTGTGGGCTCATCCAGGATGTAAAATGTTTTACCGGTATCTTTTTTACTCAACTCTGTAGCAAGCTTTACACGTTGTGCTTCACCGCCACTTAGCGTTACTGCCGATTGTCCAAGGGTTATATATCCTAGACCTACATCCTGCAGCACTTTTATTTTTCTATAAATAAAATGCACCGCCTGGAAGAAATCAACTGCTTCATCAACGGTCATATCCAATACATCACTTATTGATTTTCCCTTGTAGCGGATCTCTAATGTTTCCCTGTTATAGCGGCGACCGTTACATTTCTCGCAAGGCACATACACATCGGGTAAGAAGTTCATTTCAATTACCCGCATGCCGCCTCCTTCACATACATCACACCGTCCGCCTCTTACATTAAATGAAAAACGGCCTGCAGCATAACCCCTGATCTTCGCCTCCGGTACAGCAGAAAACAGCGTTCTTATTTCCGTAAAGAAACCACAGTAAGTTGCAGGATTACTTCTTGGCGTTCTGCCGATTGGGCTTTGGTCTATCTCAATTACTTTATCAATATGCTCGAGACCTGCAATACTTTTATGTGGCAGTGGTATAGCCTTGCTATCATAACAATGTTTTGATAGAATTGGATATAAAGTCTCTGTTATCAAAGTGCTCTTGCCACTCCCACTAACACCCGTAACGCAAATAAACTTTCCCAAAGGAAGCTTTAAGTTTACGTTCTTCAGGTTGTTGCCCGTCACACCTTTCAGTTCGAGCATCTTACCGTTGCCAGGTCTTCTTTCTTTAGGCACCTCAATTGATTTGGAGCCACTCAAAAATTTAGAAGTATCACTGCCCGACTCTAACACGCTTTGAGGTGTTCCCTGCGCTACCACTTGTCCGCCATGTTTTCCCGCTCGCGGGCCAATATCAATCAAGTGATCGGAGGCGAGCATGATATCTTTATCATGTTCAACAACAATTACGCTGTTGCCAATATCTCTTAAGTTCTTTAAAGCACCTATTAACTGTTGGTTATCTCTTTGGTGCAATCCAATACTTGGCTCATCCAATATATAAGTAATCCCCTGTAATTGCGAACCTATTTGGGTAGCTAATCTTATACGTTGGCTCTCGCCCCCACTTAGTGATTTTGAAGAGCGGTTTAGTGTTAAGTAAGTAAGGCCCACATCTAATAAGAACTGTAATCTTTCCCTTATTTCTTTCAGTATGTCTTTGGCAATTAAGTTTTGTTTTCTGTTCAACCTTGGTTCAATTTCTTCAAACCATTTATGTAGTTTGTCAAGGTTTAACTCGCTTAACTCCGAAATGCTTTTCTCGTCAATCTTAAACCAAAGACTTTCCTTTTTCAGCCTCGAACCATTACAGGTTGGACAATGCTGCAGCATCATAAACTTTTCTACCCAATCTCTTAATGCTTCACTGCTGCTTGCCGCAAACCAGCGCTTCAGCATATTTATTACACCCTCATATTCTGTTGCATACATATTGCCCGGAAGGCTTTCATAATCTGTAACATCTTGCTCATCGTTGCCTTCTTCTTTTCCGTATAAAACAATATTCAGCGCCTTTTCGCTCAGTTCATTCAACGGCTTATCCACACTAAACTTATGCTTCTTCGATAGTTGAACGATCTGCTTATAAACATGTGCTTCGCGCTCTTCGCCTAAAGGGGCAATTGCGCCTTGCTTAATGCTCTTTTTCCAATCAGGAATAACTGCTTCCATGTTTACCTGGTACACGCTTCCTAAACCCTTACAGGTAGGGCAAGCACCATAAGGCGAGTTAAATGAAAACGCATTGGGTGAAGGTTCTTCATAACTCAATCCTGTTTCACTGCACATCAACTGCTTACTGTATTGTATCAACTCTTCATCAGCCAGCTTTTGCTTTTTAGTTTCAATAGCAACTACAGGTGTTTTATGTATTAACAGGAACATAAGGTCTTTACCAAGTTGCAGTGTTTTTTGTATGCTTTGGCTTAGCCTTACTTTCATTTCATCATCCACCTTCAACCTGTCTACCACCAACTCTATATCGTGAATTTTATACCGGTCAACCTGCATTCTTTCTTTAAGATCCAATACCTCTCCGTCAACTCTAACCTTTACAAATCCCTTCTTTCTCACATCCTCAAACAACTCCCTATAGTGTCCTTTGCGTCCGCGAATTAGGGGAGCGAGCAAAGTAATTTTCTTGTCCTTATACCTTGTGAAAATATTTTCAACAATCTCTTCTTCGCTCCACTTCACCATCTTCTTACCAGTGTTATAACTGTACGCTTCTCCAATACGAGCAAACAACAATCGAAGAAAGTCATATACCTCTGTTATCGTACCAACTGTTGAGCGGGGGTTCTTGCTCGTTGTTTTCTGCTCGATAGAAATAACGGGACTCAAGCCGGTGATCTTATCAACATCAGGCCTTTCCATATCGCCAATAAACTGCCTCGCGTAAGCGCTAAAGCTTTCCATGTAGCGGCGCTGGCCCTCGTTGTAAATTGTATCAAAAGCAAGTGAAGACTTGCCACTTCCGCTAACCCCTGTTATTACAACCAATTTATTTTTTAGGTATCGAAATATCAATATTCTTCAGGTTGTGAACACGTGCACCATACACCTCAATTGCTTCTTCATGCTCTTTATTCCCTTCCAGTTCAGTTACTTTCGGTGCCTTAATTTTTTCCTTTGCCATATCATTTTTCAAAAGTTTGTAAAATTACTCAAAAGCAATCCGTGTTACGTTTAATTGCGTTGGTTACGAAGGTTTATATTGTTAAAAATAAAATTATAGCCTTCTCTTAAATGGTAACACTGAGGTGATGCTAATTGTTTTTATGTTACCAGCTATATACCACTGGTCATCATTCTTGCGTCGCACACTTGTACAAGTAATTATTCTGGCAACAATTTTTACATAGTTGTGTTTTAGCATTCTATTTTTAACGCTTCTCGTGTTGTATGAAATGTTAATTAAAAGAAAGGATTGCAGAAAAAGCTGAATATAGAAACTACAGTACAAGTGAGTGACACAACGATGTTAAGGGAAGATATACCGACGGCAACCAAAAGAATTCCAATTTCTGTTTCGCTTAGTTGATTGTTATTTAAACACTGTTTTTACACAACAACAATAATTTTTATGAAGATTTATTTTGGTGATTTAAAACTTAGGCTATTACATTTGCACTAGTTCTTTTAAAAATACTTATCAAGAAAGGCAGAGGGTTATGGCCCTGTGAAGCCTTGGCAACCCTTACAACTACTCGTTTGTAAGAAGGTGCCAATTCCAACCGTTTGAAAGGCGGAGAGATAAGCCAGAGTTAGTTTGACAAATAGAAGTATCAATTTTATACCAGGCTCGCACGACTTACAGTGGGCTTTTTTTATGTCTGCCGGCTATCCATCTCCTCTCTTGTTAAGTGCTTTGAAAGACATTGTCTAAACAAATTTACCACTCGCTCTTACCACCTTTTGGAGGTTTGGGGCAAACACTTAACAAAAATGAGCAACGCAACACAATTAATCCACAGCATCCCGGTTGATCCATTAACAGGTTCTTTATCTGTTCCTATTTACCAAACATCAACATTTGTGCAGGAAGCACCGGGGGTAAACAAGGGTTTCGATTATGCACGAACAAACAACCCAACAAGAAAAGTGTTGGAAGATGTAATTGCCGAGTTAGAAAAAGGTACAGTTGGTGCCGCTTTTGCCAGCGGCCTGGCTGCAATTGATGCAGTAGTAAAACTGTTAAAAAGCGGTGATGAGATACTGGCAGTAGATGATATTTATGGGGGTGCCTTTCGCTTGTTTACGCAGGTGTATGCTAAGTTCGGCATAACTGTAAACTTTGTTGACACAAGCAATGTTGAAAATGTTTTTAATGTAGTAACGCCACAAACTAAATTGATTTGGTTAGAGACGCCAACAAACCCAACTTTAAAAATATCGGATATAGAAGCCATTGCTAAAGTGGCAAAAGCGCACGATATATTACTTTGTGTTGACAATACTTTTGCATCGCCTGTACTGCAGCAACCACTCGTTTTAGGTGCAGATCTTGTAGTGCACAGCGCAACAAAATACCTAGGTGGTCATAGTGATTTAATTGCAGGACTTGTTGTGGCAAAAGACCCTGAAGTAGGTGCACAGATAAAGTTCTATCAAAATGCTTGCGGCAATATCCTTTCACCCAACGATAGTTGGTTGGTTATTCGCGGCATTGAAACATTACACATAAGGTTGAAGCAGCAAAGCAAGTCGGCATTAAAAGTTGCAAGGTTTCTTGAAGAACATCCACAGGTAGAAAAAGTTTTTTATCCTGGTTTAGAATCTCATCCTAACCATGATATAGCTAAAAAGCAATCTTCTGATTTTGGTGGTATTGTTTCGTTTTCATTAAAAGAAGATACGGCTGAAGCAGCTATAAAATTTGTAACGAGTACAAAGTATTTTAAGCTGGCTGAAAGTCTTGGTGGTGTAAAAAGTTTATTAAGTCACCCAGCAACAATGACGCATAAAACAATACCTGTTGAAAAGCGTAGGGCAGCTGGTGTTACAGATAGTTTGATAAGATTATCAATAGGCCTCGAAGAAGCAGAGGACCTTGTTGATGATTTGGTAAATGCATTTAATAAAACGGCAACAGCAACTAAAATAAAAGAAGAAGCTGCCCTCACTTAAAGGACAAGCGTAAGTATAATAAAACAGAGAATAGAATTATGAATACACATAAAACATTAACGATAGGCCTTTTCGGTTTTGGCGTAGTTGGAGAAGGTTTATATAAAATCCTTAAGCAGACCGCATCACTAAACGCAACTATAAAAAAGGTATGTATAAAGCATGCAGGTAAAAAGCGAAACGCCCCCGAAGCATTGTTTACAACCGATAAAGATGCTTTACTTTTTGACGAAGACATAAATGTAATTGTTGAAGTGATTGACGATAGCGAAGCGGCTTTTGAAATTGTTACAACCGCTTTAAGAAACGGTAAGGCTGTTGTAAGCGCAAGTAAAAAAATGATTGCAGAGCACTTGCCTGAGATACTTCAGTTGCAGCAGGAAACAGGCTTACCATTTTTATGTGAAGCCTCGGCCTGTGCCAGCATTCCCGTTATCCGTAACCTAGAGGAGTATTACGATAACGACCTTCTTCATTCTATTAAAGCTATAGTAAACGGTTCCACTAACTTTATTTTAACAAAGATGTTCGAGGATAAGCTCGACTTTAATAAAGCCTTGCTGCTTGCGCAACAGCTTGGCTTTGCAGAAAGCAACCCCGTGCTTGATGTGGAGGGTTATGATGCAGTAAACAAATGGATCGTTATATTAAATCATGCTTATGGTATAGTTGAGCATCCCGATAATCTTTTGTTTACAGGCATACAAAACATACAGCAGAGCGATGCTTTAGTAGCAGCAAAAAACAATGAAGAAATTAAATTGGTTGCACAAGCAAAGAAGCTAAAGAACGGTAAAGTAGCTGCGTTTGTGTTACCTCAATTTATTCAGCACGACGACCATTTGGCATTTGTAAAAAACGAATACAACGGTGTTGTAATTGAAAGCGGCTTTGCTGATAAACAGTTTTTTTATGGTAAAGGTGCCGGCAGCTTTCCAACTGCCTCTGCTGTGTTGAGCGATCTTTCTGCCTTGCGGTACGATTATAAATACGAATACAAAAAATTGTATCACCACAAGCCGCACGAGTTAACTAACGAATTCTACGTGCGTGTTTATGTAAGCTTTGAAGATGTGAAGTACATACCTACTGACCGTTTTGAAAGTATAGAACAATGGCATGTTGAGAGCAGTAGAAAATACCTGGTAGGTGTGTTGCCTTTTGAAGAACTTTTAAGCAATACATGGTGGAAGGAAAACAACACTTCGCTTGTTTTAGCTGCAGATGCGATAATCGAAAACCTTGATGTAAAGAATATAAAAAAGCAGTTAAAAATTATGTAGCCAATACTAGTGCTACTATGTTTCTTTCGTTGCGTCGCAACCTTGTGCAGTATAACATTACTGAAATTAAGAGTTTTAACCACAGAGGCTGAGAGCTACACGGGGTTTGTTTTATACAGGACGACATCGTTTTTTGGCGCCAAAAAAAGTTGAATGAATTGACTACTGTACAAGAGTGCGACGCAACGATATTGAATTGTAAGCAAAATGCTAAGTACATAAATAAAATGATAGAGCAAGAAAAGGCTTGCAAAATTTAAAGTGGTTACTCAAGTGTTGCCATAACTGGTAAGCCTTCAGTTACCATGCGCTCAACAAACTTGCGTTCTTTTACGAAGTATCCGTTTCCTTTTGTGCAGATATGAACTACCAGATGTTCGATGCTGATTGGGTTGCCAACAGGTATATCTGCAATATTTGTGTGTCGTATATTATGTCCGTCGATGATAATAACAAGGCCGCTTCCAATGGCTTCCATCCTGTTACCATCAGTTATAATCATACCGGTGTCTTCACCTAAACCTATA
>JAQBNN010000261.1 GCA_028288505.1 Segetibacter sp.
AATATTCTTTCTACACCAGGTATTGCAAGCGCTTCAGTAACGTCGAGGCTAGTTATATGGCCATGTGCGATAGGAGAACCAAAAGCCATCCCAAACAAAGTTCCATTGATGGTTGGAATATCATCAAGGTAAACCGATTCGCCTCTAACATGATTATTTGAATCTATGTTTTTCATGTCTTGTTTTAGATTTTGGTAGCCGGCATTTGTACTACTATTAAACAGCCGTTGCGTCGCACTCTTGTACAGAATCTCTTAATGCAAATGCAAAAAATTAAAAAATGGTTCACTGTTGTCTTCGATCTTCTTTTTGAATTTTACATTTTACATTCTCAAAATGCGCTTTCATTAACTGTCGAAGTAGTAATCTTTTGTAAGCTTCAGAACCTCTTGCATCGCTTATTGGGCTTACCTCTTTTTGTGCAATGTGTGTTGCCTCTTCAACCAGTTCTTCAGTTAATACTTTACCGGTTAAAAATGCTGATGTTGCTGATAAATAAGTTGGAACAGCATTAACACCACCGGCACTAATACTGGCTTGCATTATTAATTGTCCATTAACTGTAATGCAGATGGCAGTATTAACGCTTGCAATGTCTAAGTGCGTTCGCTTGCTTACTTTTTCAAAATTGAATAGTGAGCCTTCTGCAGGTAATTCAAACCATATTGTTTCTATGTATTCATTTGGCAACTTGTCTAGTTGCTTGTAACCTTTATAAAATTTCCGCAGCGGCAGTTCTCTTTTATTGTTTCCGTCAGATAGAATAATATGCGCGTCGAGTGAAAGAAACATTATGGTAAAATCTCCAATAGGAGAAGCGTTTACAAAGTTGCCGGCAATAGTAGCAAGGTTGCGGATAGGAGTTGATGAAACCAATTTTACAATCTTATTAAAACCAGGAATAGCTTTCTGAATAGCATCAGCATTAATAAGATCGGTAACTGTAGATGCGCCACCGATAATACAACGGTTTCCTTGCTGGTAAACCTGCTTCATATGGGTTTGCGGTAGCATGAAGTTGATGTCTGCTTCAACCATTGCTTCGTGCTTTTGTACATACAGGTCTGTTCCTCCGCCAAGGTAAGTTGTTCTGGCAGGCTTAATTTCTAATACGCCATCCAGTGTTGATAATAGCTGTAGCCTGCTTTTTATATTCCTAAAATAGGCCGGAAGTATATCTCGCTCAGCAACAAAATCGAGCGTATCAGCTTCACCTTTTTGTTGCATTAGTGTGGCGACTTTATACGCAGCTCTTTCTATTGATTTATAACCAGTGCACCTGCAAATATTTCCATCAATGGCAGCAATGGCATTTTCTTTAGTCGCAGGTTTGTCACTCAGACAAAAACCAGCCATCGACATTATAAAACCCGGCGTACAAAACCCGCATTGCGATCCTGAAGTATCTACCATTGCTTGCTGGATCGCATTTAACTCGGCCATGTTAATACCTTCGATAGTTACTACATGTTTGCCGTGTGCATTTCCTATTGGTGTAAGGCAGGATGTTACGGATTGGTAAACTAACTCGCCATTCTTTAATTCGCCCAGTAATATTGTGCAAGCTCCACAGTCGCCTTCTCGGCAACCTATTTTGGTTCCCATTAAGTTTTTGTGGTACCTGATAAAGTCAAGCAGCAGAATGCCCTTTGGCAATGCCGTATTTACTTCCCTTTCATTTAGAATAAACTTTACCAAGGGTTTGATATTTGATGATTCTAAAGTTAGCATTATTGGTAATTACAATTGGAGGAAGCGTTCTAAAAGTAGGGAGGTGAAAATCCAGCGCAATTGCTGCTTGCCGAATAAAGATTAAAAAGTACAAGAGTGCGACGCAAGAAAGGCTTAATAGTAGTACTGCTGTAGGGCTCAAAAAAAAGGAAGAAATTACACTTTTGGGTAGAGCACTATTGGCATCGTTTTAGGGATGAGATTATTTATAAAATGAAATAGCTATGAAAAAAGTATTTGTTTATTTAATGGCAATGGTTGTAGGATTCTCAACCGTTGCGGGGGCTCAGGAACAGCAATCAACCGGCGAAAAGCTTAAAACAGGAGCAAAAAAGACAGGCAAAGCAGTTAAGAAAGGGGCCAAGCAAGTAGGAAATAAAACCGCGGAACTGGCTTCGAAAGGGGCAGCACAGGTGAAAGACAAAGTGTATAAAGGAAAAGTAGCGCCGAATGGAAAGGCGGTTTATATTAGCGACGAGGGAAAATACTACTGGATTGACGCCAAAGGAAAAAGGCAGTGGGTAACCGAAGCTGAATTAAAGGATGCTGTTGATTAGGCTGCATACTTCTGTTACTTTATAGCCGGAAGATTTTCGTAGAAAGAATCTTCCGGCTTTTTTTTACTTCGCGGTATCAAAATTGCTTATGTGCATTTCAATAACTAAATAAAAACCAGCGTTATGTACAAAAGAATACTTATTCCCACATTACTGATTGTCTCTTTGTTTACTTTGGCTTATGCCATTTACCGCTCAACAATTGAGAGGGTAACAACTGTTGAGAACGGAAACCAGGTTGTATATAATGATCCTCCGCACGGCTTATTGCTTGGGCTTTGTATTCTTTCGGGTATATGTATTATTGGTGCAATTGCTTTAATACTTGATCGCAGGGAGCCGGTTTTAACCGAACAACAGGCGTTCAACAAAAGGACAGTCTAGCTTTTTAGTAACCGGGTTAAGGCGATAATTATTCATTTCAAGCTTACGGCATATGAAGTACGAGCTTCTTAAGATGATAGATATTTTAGGAACCGTATCATTTGCGATCTCCGGGGTTTTTGCTGCTATGCAAAAGAGGCTTGACGTGTTTGGAATCTTAATTATCGCTTTTATAACCAGCATAGGTGGAGGAACATTAAGGGATTTAATGATTGGCGACCTGCCGGTAAGCTGGATCAGAAATATTAATTATAGTATTATCATTTTTATAAGTGCAGTGGTAGCAATGGTTTTTAATAAGACCATTAAAAATTTCCAGAACACGTTGCTGGTGTTCGATTCTTTGGGGCTCGGGTTTTTTACCGTGCTTGGTATTCAGAAAGGAATTGCATTTGGACTTCACCCGGGAATTTGTATTGCCCTTGGAACGGTTACAGGCTGTTTTGGCGGCGTAATAAGAGACATTGCACTTAATAATATTCCCCTCATTTTTCAGAAAGAAATTTATGCTACAGCTTGCATAATTGGTGGATCTATATATTTTTTATTACTTAAAACTGGGATTAATTTTGATTGGCTAGATGTTATTTGCATTACAACCATTTTTTTAATCCGGCTGGTTGCGGTTAGGTATAAACTGGCGCTGCCAAGTCTTTATGGAAACAATACAAGTGAGGAGGAAAAACTATAGTCGTTTTTATTTCTTTAATTAAACTTAGCAACTGCGTATTAATGCTGCCGCTTTACCTTTGTTGCCTTATTGTTTTTTATGAAGGACTTCAAGAAATATTTTATAGTACCTGCGCCGCCTGAAGAGGTTTATGTAGCGCTTACAAATCCTGCAACTATACAGTTATGGACAGGTGAGCCCGCAGAAATGTCGACTGAGCCAGGCAGTGAATTTTCTCTTTGGGAAGGCGCTATCGTTGGCCAAAATCTTGAATTTGAAGAAGGCAAAATGATAGTACAGCAGTGGTACTTCAACCAGGATGAGCCTTCAATAGTTACCTTCAAAATGCATCCTCATAAAGACGGAACCTCTCTTGAGATTCGCCATACCAACATACCCGATGATGAATACGATGATGTGGTAGAGGGTTGGAATGACACCTACATCCGTTCACTGGAAGAATTTTATTCGGAGGGCTAGTTATGAGGGATATGGAAGAAGATCCACAAGGTAACGGCGAAATTTTAATGCAGCTCGTGCAAATGAAAATGCCGTTTGGCAAGTACAAGGATTGGGTTCTTTGCAATCTCCCCGTATCATACCTCGAATGGTTTCAGCGCAAAGGTTTTCCTAAAGGCAAGCTTGGCGTTTTACTGCAGACGATGTACGAGATTAAGCTGAACGGGTTAGAGGGTTTGCTGGCGCCACTTAAGAAAATGAAATAGCGTTCTCTTTCTCGATACCCGTTTGTAATTACTATAGTTATTATGTTTCCAGCATATGTAATGCTATTAAACATCGTTGCGTCGCACTCTTCTACTTTTTTTATCGCTATTAGATCAGTTTAAAAAGCGACCTTTTACAATGTTTATTTATTGGGCTTTGAACTCCTCACTTAACTCTTGCAATAACTTGTATCAGGTGCGAGTATTAGGGTTATGTGTTGAAAAGAAAAAAAGAGCAACACAAGTTCTGTCAATCGATCTCCTCGCGACATCAGAAAAAATGCGTTAAGAAAATTTATAGACCAGGCGTTAAGAAATGAAATAGTTGTTACTGAAGCCTGGAGAGGAACTGCTTCCTGTAAGTCGCACATTGCTTGGCCAATATCCAACCGCTGTGACTTATTTCATTTTAGCCTGGTTTATAAATTTTTATCATTTTTTCTGGAGACTTGACTTTTTTTGTTACTTTTTGTGTGTCCTGAATGTAAGATTATGTAAATAGTCTAGCAATGCTGAGTAGAAGATGGCAGTCGGCCTGCCGCATACG
>JAQBNN010000075.1 GCA_028288505.1 Segetibacter sp.
CGTTCCTGTTGATTAGAGTTGTAAAGATATAAGTGAGTGACACAACATGCTTCGTTGAAAGTAGATGCTGGTAACCAACCTCGTTTTAAAAAACCTAATTGATGTGGTGAAATAAAATGTGGCATAAGCAAAGTAACTTATAAGAAGTTATCAAACGCTTCATCAGCCAGAAATTTTGGTTTTATTCTTTTGAATGTATTGCACTACCGATATTTGTATGCATACCATTTACGAGTAGTGATTTCCTTGTTTATTAGGAGCACAGTTGGACTTATAATTACTTACCTAGTGCAGCAAAATGCCGTTACTGCACAAGCTGTAAAAGAATCTCAATTAGATCAGTTAGGCGACAACCGTCCTTACAACTAAATGGGATGGGCAGGTATATTATATCGATGGTTGGTTAGGCCGGTTTCGTTCCAGCTATGGTTTATTTGTACGCTATTATTTACATAAAAATTCCGACTGGTGTAGCCACTACCTTACCTGGTTATTTTTTATTGGCATAAGTGTAATAAAAACTTTTATGGCGTTCGAGTTAGAGCCAGATGCGCGGGGTACCAGGTGGATCCTTTCTGCTTTACACTTCACCACTATCGCCGGTGGTTTATTGGCCATTTGGTTTGGTGCCGATGCTGTTGTAAAATACTTTATGCAGAAGCGATGGTTTTTATGGGCAGCATCGTTTGCATTTATAATTTATGCTTTGCACGTGCCACTCATACATTATGCAACACGCCTTGTATTTATGTACTTACATAACTTCCGGTATTACCGCTTATTAACCTGGCAATGCCTGTAATTATGCTCTTGTTTTGCATTGCTGTTGGTGCTTTATTACGCCGCTATGCGCCTAAGTTTTACAGGATATCGACTGGGGGTAGAGGCTTCTGATTTTATATAGTTATAATTTAAGAAGGGAGTTGGTAGCAAGCATTTGAATAAGAATGAAGCATCGTTGTGTCACTCACTTGTACTTGTAAAGCTTTACTCAACAGGGCTCTTAATCGTTGTGGTTTATCATTTTTAATTATGAACTCGGTCTCGAACATAGCTTAGGAAATAGCTGAATAACCAACAAATAGTACAAGTGAGTGACACAACGATGTTTAATAGAAAAATAAAAGCTTGTCTCAAAATAATTCCCAGAACTATTTAGAGACAAGCTTTTTTATTGAGAGCTTAGTATGTTACAAAACACTGCTAACTCAATTTACTTCTTTGCTGGTCGTAGTATGTTTTCTATTCTTACTATGGCATCATCTATATGAAACCTGGTGAGATCATTCTGATGCTTTACGCTAGCGGTTCTTAATTGTTGTTGCAGCTTTGCAAGGTTCGCTCTTACCACGCTTCTTATATCTGACTGGCTGATATTTACTGGTGTTGCATTAGCTCTTGCGGGGCCTATAGCCAATGTTGGTGCAGCAGGTTGATCAGTTAAAAGGAAAGCCATACGATCAATGTAAGCCTTCTGCAGGTTGCGGCGATAGATGTCAATTTTGCTTCCACTGTTCAATTCGCTCCAAAGGCCATTCTGTAATTGAGATATCATATCAACGACGGTGAAGTTTACATTCTTTACCTCGTTTTCTGCAAGACGTGCAAGCCTGTCAGGCGACAACAATGAATAGAGAGGACGTACCTGCAACGTCCTGATATTATCAATATGATTAGCATGGTGGATGTTGCGAACGATCTTCGTTTGGTTCAACCAGTCAAGAGAAGAAAATGCATTCTTCATAAGCCAGTCTAAAGACGCCGCCTGTTCTTTTGCCGATACAGGCACATAAATATCTCCTTGTTGGTTAGGACGAAGGCGCTCTTCTTTTACACCCCCAATGTTGGTTAATACGTGACCAATATACCTGCTAAACGTACCGGTTAACTCGCCGTATAATTCTGAAAGGTCTTCGTAATCGTTTGTTTCACCTGCTGTCCATTCGTACAGTTTAGGTGCTACTAATTTTAAATTCTTCACGCCATAGGTACTTGCCTTAATGGCATCATCACCTATATTTTCTGTCTGGCTTTCGGGGTCGTAACTTTCGCCGCCACCAAAGCGATAAATAGGGTTGCCGGATTTATCGTTGATCCATTTTGAAAGAGTAGGCGTTTCATCTTGTGCATTACGTGCATCAGGTAAATAGCGGTAGCCCCAGTTAATTACATAGTGGTCGTATGGACCAAGCTGTCTTATGAAACGTATGTTTTTATCCCCCGGTTGTGCTACATAGTTGTACCGTGCATAATCCATAATGGTGGCAGCAATACCGTTCTTAGTTGTAAAGGAACCACTACGTAAAGAATCTGTAGGGTAAGCCGCACTTGCCTTCATGTTATGTGGTAATCCCAGGGCATGGCCTACCTCATGGGTAATCACATACTTCATCATTTCACCAAGATCTTCCATTGGTGTATTTAGTGTTCTTGCTTTTGGATTAGCCGCACCGGTTTCTAACATATACCTGTTACGGTAAGAGCGTAAGTGGTTGTGGTACCAGATAACATCGCTTTCAATTATTTCTCCACTGCGCGGGTCGGAAACACTTGGCCCTACAGCATTACGGGTAGTGCTGGCAACATAGCGTATTACAGAATACCTTACATCTTCCGGGTTAAAGTCTGGGTCTTCCTGCGGTGTAGGTGGATATTTTGCTATAACAGCATTTTTAAATCCTGCTGTTTCAAATACCGATTGCCACGCTTCTACACCTGCTTTTATGTAAGGTTTTAATTTTTCTGGTGTAGCAGGATCAAGGTAGTAAACAATGGGTTTTACAGGCTCTACTAACTCACCTCTTTTATAGGCTGCAACATCTTTTGGTTCCATGCGCCAGCGCCTGATGTACGAGACCTCATCTGCTTTATAAGCTTCACTGCCGTAATCAATGCGGTTAACATTAAAATAGCCCACCCTGTAATCATTTATGCGTGGCTGCATTGGCACCTTGGGCAATAGAACCATTGATTGGTTCATCAACACGCTAATAGTTCCGGTAGAGGAATTTTCAGGTGGCTCTGCTGCATCGTACGTCAGGTCTTGCCTCACTTCCACATTCATTGGAAAGCTTTTAATGCTGTTGATAAAGCTCCTGGTTTCATCCAACCTTGTCACTTTATAATCGCGTCGCATTGCAGGTGTCATGCCACTGATCGCTTTAACATCTGTGAGAAAAAATTTAGTAACATCTATCACACTTGATTGCGCATCTCTGTTGTAAGCAGCTATGTCAAAGGCGAAAATTACAGGCATATGATTATTGGCCAGGACAGAGATATTAATAGGTAAAGAATCAGCAGCAAAGCTTGTGGTGCTTTTGCTTTTCATTACTATCCTGTTGTCAACTTTTTCCCAAACAACCATTTCCTCGTTTACTGCTGAGCCTGCATTTACGTAACCTCCACCTAATCCTGATGGAATGGCTCCAAACCTTGTTATCCATAAAAAGTCTCGGCGCAATAAACTATCAGGAATCTCGAAAAAGTATTTATCTGCCACTTTATGTACAGTAAACAATCCTTTGTCTGACACAGCATCTTTTGTTATCACTTCACTGTAACTCTTAGGTCCGGTTCGTGCGGCCGTTCGTGATCTGCTACTGTCGCTTGCTTGTGCGTTTACGTTTACTGCAACAGCATTAATTGCCAGAACTAAGATTACTCCGAAAACATATTTATTCATCTGTGCTTTTTTTGGCTTAAAATAAAGATAACTAAATAAAGTGCAATGGGTTTTTGGTTGACCAGCTAAATAACTTCATTCAACATGGTTGTGTCACTCACTTGTACTTGCAGCGCTCCATTCAGCTACCAAACACTTTTCTTCGTGCTGACATTCTAAAGAAGGAGTAATTGAAATATACACAGGAAAAGCAGTGACCGAACACCTTGATGGTAGGGTACATGTTGCTTAAAAACTTCTAATATTAGCAGTATATTGTGTACTACGGTTGGTTCGCCTTATGAACTATTACAATCAATATTTGCATGTTCGATCATTTTCCGATCTTAGAAACCGAAAGACTTAGTCTTATTGAGATTGTACAGGAACACAAAGGTGACATCTTTGAATTGTTTAGTGATGATAAGGTGACCGAGTTTTATAATGTAACAACCCTAACAAGCGAAGATCAGGCTCAGCAATTTATTGATTGGTTTCGCAGCCGCTTTTATAACAATGCAGGCATTAGGTGGGGTATTGCAATTAAGGGAAGCGCAAACATTATCGGCACAGTCGGTTTTAATAATTTTACAAAAGAGCACAGGGCAAACATAGTTACGATTTACAATCACAATATTGGAATCAAGGTTATTCCACTGAGGCGTTAAAAGTGGTTATTGAATTTGGATTTAGTCAACTGGCAGTAAATCGAATTGAAGCAGAAGTAATGCAAGGAAACATTGCATCAGAGAAGTTGCTGGGAAAATGCGGGTTTACTAATGAAGGAATTTTGCGTGAGTGGATGTATTGGAACAACAAACATTACGACATGACAATGTTTTCACTCTTAAGATCTGACTTTAAACTAGCACATACTAAAGCAAAGTATTATGATAACAACCAAGCCAACTGACATCAACGAGTATATTGCGAGCTTTCCAAAAAATGTGCAGGAAGTTATGCAACAGGTACGAGAAACAATTAAGAAAGCTGCACCCGGTGCCGAAGAAGGTATTGGTTATGCAATACCTGTTTTCAAGCTTAATAAAACTTACGTAGTTTATTTTGCAGGATATAAAAATCATATCGGCCTATATCCGGCACCAACAGGAATGGAAGCGTTTAAACAAGACTTTGTGGGCTATAAAACAGGAAAAGGTTCAGTACAATTTCCACTCGACAAACCAATGCCTTTAGACTTAATAATGAAGATTGTAAAGTTTAGAGTAAAGGAGGCGATGGAGAAAACAGCAAAAAAGAAATAGATAAAGGAAGAACAATGGAACGCACCTACATTGAAGAAAAAACTTTTGATAAAACAGACTTTACTAAAACACCCTTAGTTAAAGGGGAATATGAAAACTGCACATTTGTTAGGTGCGACTTATCGAATTTGGATTTAAGTGGCTTTGATTTTTCTGAATGTGAATTTAGCGGGTGTAACTTAACCATGGTTAAATTGGATAAAACGGGTCTTAAAGACATAAAGTTTAAGGACTGTAAGTTGTTAGGTTTACATTTCGATTATTGCAGAGATTTTTTGTTTGCTGTTGATTTTGACAATTGTAATTTAAACCTCTCGTCCTTTTATAAGCGCAAGCTTAAAAAAACAAAATTCAGGAACACCTCTCTTCGTGAAGTTGATTTTACGGAGAGTGATTTAAACAGTTCTGTATTTGAAAACTGCGACTTATTAGGTGCAACGTTTGATAATACGATATTAGAAAAAGCTGATTTCCGCACTTCCTACAACTATTCTATTCACCCTGAATCGAACCGAATAAAAAAGGCTAAATTTTCAACAGCAGGAGTTGCCGGGCTGTTAGGTAAGTACGATATTGAAATTGAGTAATTCTTCGCACCGAAAGATAAGTTATCTGGCACTTACAATAGTAATAGGATAGAGGTTAGAAGGATAGTTGCGTATAGTACAAAATGTACAAGAGTGCGACGCAAGTAAAGCATAATAGTAGCAATGGAGAGTGGTACCTAATGTTCTACTAAATTACCTGCTACAGCAACAGACGTTGATCTATAACATGATTATGTGGTTGACTACTTTTTTAAACACGCTTACATTTGCTTAAACCCCCGACAGGCTATGATAAAAGTTATGTTGTATGAAGATAACCCGCAATTAAGAGAAGGGCTTACTATGCTGATAAACGGGTCGGATGGCTTTGAAGTTTTAGCTGCTTTTAAGAACTGCGAAAACGTGATTGAGGAAGTGGAGGCTTACAGGCCTGAAGTGATATTAATGGACATTGACATGCCTGTTGTTAACGGCATTGAAGGACTGAAAAAAATACGTGAAGTAAACGCCGATGTTAAAATACTTATGCTAACAGTTTTCGATGATAATAAAAATGTTTTTCAGGCAATAAGTAATGGTGCTAACGGGTATATTTTAAAGAAGACACCGCCAGCTCGTTTGCTTGAATATATTTCGGAAGCACAAACAGGTGGGGCACCTATGACGGCTTCTATTGCAACGCAGGTATTGAAGATGTTTTCTGCCATGAACAATGAAAAAGGTGAAGACTACAATCTATCTGATCGTGAAAAGCAAGTACTACAACTTTTAGTGGAGGGCTATAGTTATAAAATGATTGCGAGTGAAATGTACATTGCCATCGATACCGTTAGAAGCCACATAAAAAAAATTTATGAAAAGCTGCATGTAAACAGTAAGAGCGAGGCTGTGGCAAAAGCTTTTAAAGATAAAATTGTTTAACAACCTTGTGTAGTAGTATTTTTGCAAAGGGCCAACAAGAGTTGGCTTTTTTGTTTTTATTATGTTGGACAGCGTACATGCAGGGCGTACAATACGAGTAGTATATAAGTTTTTTTGGGTGTTACCAGCAGTCTAATTCTATTTATCATTCTTGCGTCGCACTCTTGTACTGTTTCCTATGCTTCAACGAAAGAGTGCGTTCGCTATCAAAAACTCTGTTTAAAATCTTATCAAAATAAAGTCGAACAATTTCTTTTTTTTCTGCCAAAATTTTTTTGCTATCACTTTTCACAAAACCGTTTACTCCATATTTTACTTAAACCTTTTCACCCTTTTATGTGGTTGTAGCCCCCACTGTTTGAAACTACATTTGTCTTATCAAAACAACGGGTATGAGAAATTTTATAAAGTTCTTCGCTGTATTGGTCATGTCAATTTCATGGTCTGTAGACACGAGTTCGTGCTCACTTACCATGGAACTGAAGCAGCTCGAGAAAAATAAAGCAACTAGTATTTCTAAAGAGCATGAAACACTCGATTTAAAAACACTGTTACTAACAAGCAAGTTCGAGTTTTAATAACTCTATTTATATTCTCGCTCCGCAATTGTAAAAAACTAAGCCCCGCCAGGGCTTTTGTTTTTAGCTATCAAAGGTCTCAATACTATCAGTAATAACTATGCATAAATAACCACTAACGGGTATTGTTAGTTGTACGCCTAAACCAATAGACATTACAAATTTTGTGGGAGAGCAGCGCAACCCTTCTTAATGGTTGATTAATTGCCAGGTGCAAAAAACAGCTTTTTATATAGTCAGCGTATTATTTGCAAAGGGGTTTGGGCTCTACAAATTTCATTACTTTGGCTTATAGCCTAAACCACGCTATTCTTAGCAATTTCTACTTCTGTTATCCAACCTAAAATTGGTTCATCTGCTTTGCCTGATGTCGTTACAAAAATGTCCTGGCAAATGTCCTCTGAGCTTCCTTCGTTTTTTTGATCCATTAGTTAGTTGTTGCAAGTGGGGGAATAAAGGTCTTTTTTCCTGATTGTAGCGTTGAGTAGAATTACTTGCAGTACAAGAGTGCGACGCAACAAAAGCAAAATAGTAGTACTTAATTCTGGCACATAAAAAAACTCACCAGTACTGGCAGTTAATGTGAGTAAAAGCTTTGTTTTAAAACTACTCCCGAGGCTTTAACTTTTACTAACTATCAATCAATAAAACATATTTTAGCAATAAAACTGGTAAGTGAAATATTTAAAGGTTTTATACATACAAGTTCTAATCGGAATTTTACTGGGTGTACTAGTAGGATGGCTTATGCCTGCATTTGCGCCAGCGGCAAAAGTTGTCAGCGAAACTTTCATAAACATGATACGCATGGTAATTGCACCTGTAATTTTCTTTACAATTGTAGCGGGAATTGCCGGCGCAGGCGACCTTAAAAAAGTAGGCAGGGTTGGTGGAAAAGCACTTATTTATTTCGAAGTAGTAACCACCCTTGCCCTGGTGATAGGTTTAATTGTGGCTAACATAGTAAAACCAGGCGCTAACATAAATGTAAGCACTACAGGTAATGCACAAGTAAGGGAGTATGCGGCCAAAGCACAAGAGCTAAACTGGGGCGAATTCTTTTCCCACATTGTTCCTGCTAACATAGTTGATGCCTTTGCAAAAGGCGACATTCTCCAGATTTTATTCTTCAGCATTTTGTTTGCTATAGGTTTAAAACGACTTGGAAAAGCCGGCACATCGGTACTGGTGACTTTTGATAAAATAAACAAAGCCCTCTTCAATGTTTTAAAAATGATAATGCAGTTAAGCCCTATTGGTGCTTTTGCAGGTATGGCATATACTATTGGTAAGTTTGGTTTTGCAAGTCTTGCCCTGCTGGGTAAGTTGTTGCTTACATTTTACATTACAGGCTTTGTATTTGTTTTTGTTATTCTTAATCTTATAGCACGTTACTACGGGTTTAGTTTGCTTAAGTTACTTGCCTACATAAAAGCTGAAATCCTTATTGTTCTTGGCGCCAGCAGCAGCGAAGCAGTGTTGCCTTCGCTAATGGAAAAGTTGGTAGCGGCCGGGTGCGAAAAAGAAGTGGTAGGTCTTGTGGTACCTACCGGTTATAGTTTCAATCTCGATGGCACTACCATTTACTTAAGCATGAGTATCATTTTTCTTGCGCAGGTTTTTAATGTGCCGCTTTCATTGGGTCAGCAGCTTACTATTATAGGCATTTTATTGCTCACCAGTAAAGGTGCTGCTGGCGTTACGGGTAGCGGTTTTATTGTACTTGCGTCTACCTTAACGGCTATAAAAGTTATCCCGTTAGAAGGCCTGGCTTTATTAATTGGTGTCGACAGGTTTATGAGCGAGGGGCGTGCTATCATTAATTTTATTGGCAATGCGGTTGCCACTGTCGTAATTGCGAAAAGCGAAAAGGAAGTGGATGAAGCAGTTTATCGGCGGGTAGTTGAAAATAGGGTGGAAACCATTTAAAACCGCTTGTATTTTATGATACCAACACCTGTTTTCATAGGGGCATCGTTGCGACGCAATCACTTTATCTGCACTGCAGTCTTCAACTTTAGGCTCAATTAAACATTGTTACCTAGGTTGCACAGCCGTTTTAACAAGTAACCCGGTTTCTATTTCCTGCCGTCTCTGCCCATATCAATCTTAAATATGCCCTGCTCAATTATAACATCATCGGTTGCCTTTTGAAAGTATTGTTTTAATTTTAAGTAGAAGTGAAACGATAGATTGAAAAATAAAAGAGCGTTATGAAAGCAATAATATTAAAAGAAGCAGGCGGACCAGAAAATTTCCAAGTTGTGGAAATACCCACTCCAGAACCCAAAGCTGGCGAGGTATTAATTAAAGTAAAAGCGTTCAGTATAAACCCCGTTGACATGAAGACCCGTAAAGGGCTTGCATTGTACAACACTTTAAAGCAAGACGAGCCCGTTATACTTGGCTGGGACGTAGCAGGAGAAGTGGTGGCGTTAGGAGAAGGTGTTGAGAATTTCGAATTAGAAGACTGTGTTTTTGGAATGGTAAACTTCCCTGGACACGGTAAAGCTTATGCGGAATACGTAGCTGCTCCTGCCAATCACCTCGCCGATCAGCCTGATCTTATTACCGATGAAGCTGCTGCTGCAAGTACACTGGCTGCACTAAGCGCGTGGCAGGTTTTACTACAGCAAGCTAAAGTACAACCAGGCGAACGAGTGCTAATACATGCGGCCGCAGGTGGGGTTGGCCACTTTGCCGTACAAATCGCAAAATATATTGGAGCATTTGTTATAGGAACGGGCTCTTCTTCTAACTACGATTTTATAAAAGAGCTGGGTGCTGACGAAACAATAGATTATACAGACGAACCATTTGAGGACCAGGTAAAAGAGGTTGATGTAGTTTTTGATACGGTTGGAGGAGATAATCCACTACGATCACTACAAACACTAAAAAGCGGCGGACGTATAGTTGCCATTGCCGGTGGCTTAACTGATGAAGTTAAAAAGCTTGCCGCAGAAAAGAATATTACCGCTATAAGCTATCTCGTACAAAGCAATGCCGATGATATGGAGCAAATTGCAGAATTGCTTGAAGCAGGAACAATTAAACCGCATGTATCAAAAGTGTATTCATTTAACCAAATTGCTGAAGCACACCAGCAAATAGAAACCAGCAAAACGAGGGGGAAGATTGTAGTTGTGGTTTAAATCGTTATAAATACGACATCTGATAATAAAGGCTGGAAGACTTAAGTTTTCCAGCCTTTTACTTAATAATGCCCGCGAATAAGTGGCTTTATTTTTTTATCGTATAGGCCTCTCAACTTTACATCTGTTTTATGGGGAATGGGAGGCATGTTAGAAGCGGCGATGTTGTTTAAAACCTGCGACCCTTTAGAAGCCCCGGGAATCACCGTAGTTACTTCTTCATGGTCAAGGATCCACCTTAGTGCCCATTGAGCAAGATTGCCTTTAGGAAGCATGCCTGCTATCTCTCTTGAAAGTTCAACTCCTTTTGAAAATTCTATTCCGGCAAAAGTTTCACCAGCATTAAAGGATTCGCCATTTGCATTAAAGTTGCGATGATCGTTTGCGGCAAAGGTTGTGTTCTCGCTAAACTTACCCGATAGTAACCCGCTTGCTAAAGGCACACGAACAATTATGGCGACTTCTTTTTCCTGTGCTTTTGCAAACACTTCGTCAGCCACATGTTGCCTGAATAAGTTGAAGATAATTTGAATAGAGGAAATGCCTTCCTGTTCTAAAACTATCAATGCTTCTTCGCTTGTTTCAACACTTACACCCCAATGTTTAATCAGGTTTTCGTTCTTCAGTTTCCTCAAATGGTCAAATACTTTTCCGCTTCGTAATTGTTCTGTAGGTATACAGTGAAGTTGCTCAAGAAATAATTGAGGTACATCAAGGTTTTTTAAAGAACTTTCAACGTGCCTTCTCATGGTGGCATAGGAAAAGTTTTGAGGCCAGCCATTACTTTCGTCATGCCTGCGCCCAAGCTTTGTTGCAACAAATAATTCTTTGTTCTGCGTTTTTAAAAAACGACCAATTACTTGTTCACTTATGCCCATCCCGTAAACATCAGCAGTATCAATAAAGTTACCGCCTGCATCTGTAAAGGCTTTTAATATGGCGAATGCCTCGTCGTCGTTTACTACACCCCAATCCGCACTTCCTAATTGCCATGTTCCTAAACCTATTTCAGATATTTGAGTCTCTTTAAATAACCTGTATTCCATACTAATCTGTTTGTAGAATTATTTAAGGATTTCTTCAATCCTGTTTAATTCTTCTTTTGTAAAGTTGTAATTATCTAAAGCTTTAATAGAGTCAAGAACTTGTTCGGGCTTGCTTACGCCAATTAACACCGAGGTGATTCTTTCGTCTTTTAAAATCCACGCCAATGCCATTTGCGCAAGAGGTTGTCCACGTTGTTCAGCAAGTTCATTTAGCTGAAGTACTTTGTTGAGTTTGTCTTCGGTAATATCATCTTCAGTTACGGCACCATTAGGTAAGCCTCTTCCCGCTCTTGAATCTGCAGGAATCCCTTTTAAATATTTATTCGATAATAAACCTTGTGCAAGTGGAGAGAAAGGAATGCAGCCGACACCCCGCTTTCCTAAAAGGTTCAGCAGTCCATCTTCCACCCATCGTACAAACATGGAATATTTGGGTTGGTGAATAAGACACGGTGTTCCTAGTTCTTTTAATATTTCAATGGCCTCTGCAGCTTCTTTAGGCTGGTAGTTTGAGATACCGATATACAAGGCTTTTCCTTGTCTCACAATTAAGTCAAGTGCGCCCATTGTTTCTTCTAGTGGCGTGTGAGGATCGGGTCGGTGGTGGTAAAAGATGTCAACATAATCAAGCTCCATTCGCTTTAAGCTTTGGTCGAGGCTTGATACTAAGTATTTCTTCGATCCCCAATCACCATAAGGGCCGGGCCACATTCCATAGCCGGCTTTCGTTGATATGATTAATTGATCTCTGAACTCCTTAAAGTCCTCTTTAAATATTCTGCCAAAAGTTTTTTCAGCCGCTCCGGGCGGTGGGCCGTAGTTATTGGCGAGGTCAAAATGGGTTACACCATTATCAAAAGCAGTCCGTAAAATATTCCTGCAATTACCTAACGAGTCCAATTCTCCGAAGTTGTGCCACATGCCAACAGATATTGCTGAAAGCTTTAGCCCGCTCTTTCCACATCTCCTGTATTCCATTTTTTCGTAACGATCATCTTTTGGAACATAAGTCATAATTAATTGCTTTTAATACTGAATAATTGTAAGGATAGGGCGGTTCGAAATACTGCTATAAATAACTATAGCAATAGGGGAGCGCAAAGATAATAATATTAAAACCTTTAGTAATTGTTACAGTGATAATAATTGCAACACTCGGCATTGGGGGTTCATGATAATGCAAGTAGCAGGAGGCGCTGAAGGAACTACAAAAAGTACAAGAGTGCGACGCAAGAAAAGCTTAATCAATGGTAAGTAGCGGGGAACATAAAAAAATTCATTTGATTACTTTTGCTCTCGGTTGGGAGTAATGGTATCCGGTAAGCACAGCACAGTGCTTGCCGGATATTTAATATCTTTCAGCCTCTAACGAAACTCTCCTGAGAGCAGGATTTTTTTAATCGAAGATTTACGAAGATGAAGGTTGGCTTGTTTATACCCTGTTACGTTGATCAGTTTTACCCGCAGGTCGCTATTGCTACATTACAATTGCTCGAGAAATTTGGCTGTACTGTTGAGTTCCCTTTAAATCAAACCTGTTGCGGCCAGCCTATGGCTAACGCTGGTTTTGCTTACCTCACCAAAGGTTGCGACAATAATTTTATTAAGAATTTTACGGGTTACGAATACATCGTTTGTCCATCGGGCAGTTGCGTGTTACATGTGAAGGAACATCTTCATGGCGATAATGAACCTGCTTCAGCCGCCGTAAGAAACAACGTGTACGAGCTAACAGAATTTTTAACGGATGTTTTGAAAGTTGAAACGATAAATGCATCGTTTCCGCATCGTGTTGGTATGCATACAAGTTGCCATGGCCAGAGGATGTTGCATCTTTCATCGATGAGCGAAAAGGTGGAGAAACCTTTTTCGAAGGCAGAGCAATTATTGTCGCATGTAAAAGGATTGGAGCTCTTAAAAACAAAGCGTGTTGATGAGTGTTGTGGCTTTGGTGGTACCTTTTGTGTAACGGAAGAAGCAGTAAGTGTAAGCATGGGCCAGGACCGTGTAGATGAACATTTAGACAACAATATTGAGTACATTGTTGGTGGCGACATGAGTTGTCTTATGCACCTTGAAGGAATCTTAAAGCGTAAAAAGAGTAGCGTGAAAGTGAAGCATATTGCAGAGATATTAAATGCACAATAGCTTTTGTTTGCCCGCATATAATCTCTATTCAACATCGTTGTGTCACTCACTTGTACTGCACAACTTTATTCAGCAACAGGCTTCTGGTTTAAACAGCAAGATTGAATAACAATGAACAAAACAATAGAAGAGCATAGCAAAGCAGCATCGGTTTTTTTAGAAGATGCTGAACGTGCAAAGTGGCATGATGAAACCCTTTGGTTTGTTCGTGCAAAAAGAGATAAGGCTGCACATACTTTACCTGAGTGGGAAGGCCTGCGTGAAGCAGCTTCTAAAATAAAAGAACATACGCTTAGTAAGCTTGATGATTACCTGTTAGAATTTGAAGCAAAGGCGCAAGCAAACGGTATAACAGTGCATTGGGCCGATGATGCAGAAGAGCATAACAAAATCATCACGCACATAATTAAGAAGCATAATGCAAAGAGCGTAGTTAAGAGCAAGAGCATGCTTACCGAAGAATGCCAGTTAAACCACTACTTACGTGATCGTAATATTTCAGTAGTTGATACTGACTTAGGCGAATATATTGTTCAGTTAAGAGAAGAACAGCCAAGCCATATTGTATTGCCCGCTATCCACTTAAAAAAGGAAGATGTAAGCGATACTTTTTATAAGCATCTGCAAACCGAGAAAGGTAATAAAGACGAGGTTTATTTAACACGTGCTGCACGTACAGTTCTGCGTAACAAATTTATTACTGCAGATGTTGCTATCACAGGTGTAAACTTTGCTATTGCTGAAACAGGTGGGATCGTAATATGCACCAACGAAGGCAACGCCGACCTGGGTGTACATGCTAACAAAGTGCACATTGCCTGTATGGGTTTTGAAAAGATAATTCCTAAGGCAGAACATTTGAGTGTGTTTCTAAGGTTGCTAGCGCGCAGTGCAACCGGTCAGCCTATCACAACTTATTCAAGTCATTTTCATCGTCCTAAAGAAGGGCAGGAGATGCATATTGTTATCGTTAATAATGGTCGAACAGCGCAGCTAGGGCGAGAGGAATTCAGGAGCTCTTTAAAGTGTATCCGTTGTGCAGCGTGTTTCAACACATGCCCTGTTTACAGGCGCAGTGGCGGGCATAGTTACCATAACTCTGTTGCCGGCCCTATAGGTTCTATATTGGCTCCTAATTTAGACATGCGTAAGAATGCTGACCTGCCTTTTGCATCTACGCTTTGTGGCTCGTGCACTAACGTGTGCCCGGTAAAAATTAATATACACGAACAGCTATGGAGTTGGCGGCAAATACTAATGAAAGAAGGTTACGGAGGTGCAGCCAAGAAAGCTTCAATGCAAGCGATGGCTGCTGTATTTTCAAATAGCACCGTCTTTAAAATGAGTGGTAAAATGGGTAGGAAGTTTATGAGTTGGATACCTGGATTAGTAAATAATAAATTCAATCCGTGGTACAAGCAACGCGATATGCCTGAGCCGCCGAAAGAAAGCTTCAATGAGTGGTACCGTAAAAACAGGAAAGCATGAGTAGCAGAGAAAAAATACTAGCCGACATAAAAAGAAATAAACCTGCAGAGGTAGCGATACCCTCTTTTGAATTTACTGCAACTACTTATGATAATGTTGTTACCAAGTACATGGAAACACTATTAGGCATTGGCGGTAATTGCAATGTTGTAAAAGATCTTACAGAAGTAAACAAAATCCTCTCTACCCTGGTAAAAGATCAAGAGGTCGTTATAGGTATAAGCGAGCTTGGAGGTTATAACGCAAGCGAGTATGCATTTAAAGATGCGGCTGCTCTTGAAGGGGTAGATACAGTTGTAATAGAAGGCAATTACGCTGTTGCAGAAAATGCTTCTATCTGGATACCTGAAAAGAATATGGTAAACCGAATGCTACCTTTTATTTGTCAGCATTTGATCATAGTGGTTAATGAAAGTGACGTAGTATCAAACATGCATGAGGCTTATGCAAGAATTAAAGTTGATGAAGACGGTTATGGTGCTTTTATAGCTGGTCCATTCAAAACTGCTGATATAGAACAATCCCTTGTTATTGGCGCACATGGACCTTTAAGTTTAAACGTATTTATCATTAGTGCCGACAAATAATTTTTGCTGTTGCTAAGTAGTAATAGTGAGTCGTGCTCTAAAGCAACCCCTATTATTTTACCAGCAGGGTGAAACCAAATTGGTGCTGCTTATTTTATATTTATTTATAGGTTTTTGTTTTTCCCTGATTCTTCTTTGGGTGTAATTAAAAAAAATCACTGAAAGCCTTTACAGTAGACCTTTCCAGCATTTTGCTGTATAGTTAACCATGCTACAAAAACAATTATATTGTTTTTAATCCCAGTAAATGCCCCTTACTTTTGTCTTGTAATTAATCGCTAACCATATTGTTCCAGCACATCTCGCTGTAACAGTTTCTACAGATTGCCTGCACACGATTGTCCTGCCAGGAAGTTGCTACCATAAAAATTTTTATTGTATCATTTTTTTTAAAATCAATTTTTATGAAATTAGTTAAAACCATGTCTGTTAGTGCAGCTATCCTGTGCCTGTTCTTTGTAAGTACTCAATCTTTCGCAAGCGATAAGACTCAAAGTATTTCTCCTGTAACTGTAAAATATTTAGGAGTAAGTGATTATAAACCTGTTGTACAAATCGATATCGAGAATACGCTTAACGAAGAGTTGTACTTTACTTTAAAGGATGAGAATGGTAATGCTTTGTATAGCGAAAAGCTTACCGAAAGAAAGTATTCAAGAAAGTTCCAATTCAACGAAGTTGAAGGAAGCACAATGAACCTAACTATCACTTTGTCTTCGAAGAATAGCAGGAAAACAGAAGTGTTTAACATTAGTAATGTTACTACAGTAGTTGAAGACATAGTTGTAACAAGACTTCGTTAATCGTACTTATTATTTATCCAACATGAAAATGCCGGTTTTAATTAAGAAAGAGGCTGTTGGCCTCTTTCTCTTTTACCCATTCTTATTCGCTGGCTCTCTACTAATGCAACTGTTTTTGTGTAGCCGTCATGCGTGCTTCTTTCAGCAGCCGTTGCGTCGCACTCTTCAACTGAATCCCTTTAATCAACGTCTTGCTCCTAGAACTACAAGTGTACAAGTGAGTGACACAACGATGTATAATCGAAGAGATATAGCTGGAAAATAAAAAGAACTTACACCTAAAACGGGGCAATCGTTCTAACGTAAAAGGTATAAGAGTTGCATGAGATTATGTAATGTCTGAAACCATTGAAAACATTTGTCCGCTGTGTGGAAGGCCACTTGACGTACCTTGTAATAAGCATCACCTCTTACCTATAAGCAAAGGTGGAAAGCATACGCCTACTATCTTATTGCACAAAATTTGTCATGATAAAATTCATGCAGTATTTAGCGAGACCGAGTTGAAGCGTAACTATAATACGATTGAAAGTATTTTGCAGCAGGAAGAAATGCAGCGGTTTGTAAAATGGTTAAGCAAGAAGGAACCGTCTTATTATGATAAATCTGTAAAGATGAAAAAGTAGCGTGCACTTATACTGCTCTACTTGTAGTCTTAACTTCATTTGTAATCGATGGAAGCACATGAAGCTTTTTATTCTTGTTTTTAGAGGCCGAATTACTAATCACATTTCTGAAGAATTCTACAAGAGATTCTACATGATGATCGAATGTAAATAGGTGTCTTTGTTGCCAGACACTGTTCCTTATCTCGTTCATCAATTTTTTGTCTCTCAACATTTCCCCCAGCTGATCTATGGCATTAAAACACAAGCCAAGGTTAAGTTGTTTTACCACGGATTGTATCGCTACTATATGCCCGCTATTATCTCTTTGCAACATGGGCAGACCGGCTAATGCTAGTGTTGACATACGTGCAGGAATATTAAGATCGTCCCAGTTGGCTCTTTTTATTTCACTATTATTTTCGCTTTGAAAAAAGTGAAGCCAGCCGGCATCGTACTTTGAAAATTCGGTTACCCAATTCTCCTGGTCGACATTAGGATGAATGTGAAGATAGCCGGGAGCCATCCTGTGTGTTTTTTCTATCCATTCTTTCCATTGTCCATGCGTAAAGTCTCCGTAAAAATGTACGTGTATCTTTTGCTCAGCAAGCTCAACTACTGTATGAGGATGAAGACCAATTGGCCTGCCTGGTACAACAGTATGAAATTCGCCATCACTATCAGACAGCAAAGGCGATCTTTCTTTTTGAAACCAATCTTTCTTCGGTAGATCTCCGTCGAATATATAATCTAAAGAGTGTGGTTCTTTAACAATAAACTCATCCTGCCAGAGCTTCATCTCTTCGCTGCAATAGATTCGTCCATCTGCTTTATTGTAGAGTTCTGTTAACTCATTCCACATACCTTTTTCAAGGCAAATGAAAGGGCCCTCTTTAAAATGCCACACGAATGGAATTCCCAGATCTGCTTTTAAAACTTTGTGGGCCATTGGTACTGCTTGCCAGTTAAGCAAAGCATAAATGACATCAGGCTTAATTCTTTTTATTTCTTCTTCCCAGTCTTCCGTTGATATGTCTTCTACATGACCGAAGGGTAGTGGCCCTACATAGTTATACCAGTAAGGTTGCTCCATCCATAAACCATATAGTTTATGACCTTGTTCTTCTAATGCTAAAACCCTTTCTGCATTGTAAGCTAATTCACCAACCAGTAATATTTTTAAACTATGTTTTGTTAATGGTGTTGCCGGTCTTTTTCGATATGGTGCGTACCGTTCTACTTCATCCATGAAGTTACCTTTGGTAGTATGGTACCTGAGAGGTTCGCTTACATTATAGTAAGACCTGAAGGTATTGATACCGCCGATAGGCTCTTCCATTATTTTATGTCGCTGGTTTGGATGGTCGACCCATTCGCAAGTAAGCTGACTTGTATGTATAAACTTGCCTTTAAGTTTGCTCCAGAATAAACGATTTAAATCATTGCTTTCAAGTTCTGATCTTTCAGTCCATCTTGCTTCAGTTTTCCTGTGCATTACCTGCACCAATTGCAGCCATTCGTCTTTTATAATTCCTTCTGTTTTCCTATTGTAATAGTGCCTGATTGACGAGTAAGCCAGTATCGCTTCCTTGTTATTTTGTAGGGATTCGAAAAGAGTACTGAGGTGATCTTTATAGATTACATCGTCGCTTGGAAGATAGGCAATGTAAGCACCAATGGCTTTAGATATCCCTAGATTTAGACAAGCGCCAAGACCAGTATTCTTTAAGTTTGAATAATACTTTATCCTTTCATTTGTTAAGAAATCAAGAACTACGTTTTCCGTATCATCAGGAGATGCATCGTTGATAATAATAAGTTCCCAACTAGTAAATGTTTGCCCTTGTAAGGAAACAATGGCACGTTTTATAAAATGCTCATGCTTATACGTGGGCATAATAACCGAGACAAGGGGCTTATTTTTCTGATCGTTCATAATTCTTATATTTCTAGGTATTCAGGAGCATTTACCTTTCTGTCGGGTACTGTTGTTTCTAATTCCTGGTGGTAAACACCGCTTGGTAATATTCCGCAGCCGCCAAATTTTCGCATGACCCTTAATTGAGCCAGCACGTCTTCCCCGCAATGCTTTTCTGGTAGGTCTTTCCAAAAGTTAAATCCGCCAACTTCTTTTAGGTTCTCTGTGTCATACATCACACATCCTCCAACCCAGGCTACTTTATAAGGCTTCGGGTTTTGAGGAGTGACATTGTGCTTTTGCTGCACGTGTAAAATGTTTGCCGCATTGTGTAAAACATAGCGTTGCCATTTTTCACTCTTTGGAATTATTGTCTCAGGTTCTACACCAGCATTCCAAAACTCTATGTTCTGCTGGTGAGGACGATCATCATCAGAATAACTTAATCCAATAACAGCAGCACCTACAAAACCACACTGCTCTTGTTGAAGTAACTTCTTCATGTTGCCAACAACGTAAGGCTCTAATATCAAATCGTCGTCCAGGAAAAGAGAGAAAGGAGCATGAGAGGACTGTAACAGAAATTCCCGTTGTTGGGCCATACCTCTTGCTGGTAAATTTTTGATAACAGTTACTTTGTTTCCCTGTAATTCCAGCATCTTTTTGATTGTTAAGAACGATGCGTCTGTACTTATCTCATCATTTGGTGACTGATCTGAAATGACTATATCGAAATCTTTGTTGTCCTGGTAGTAAAGGCTTGTTAGTGTTATTGCTAAAGCCTTTAATCTAATATAGGTTGGAATAAGAATGTTTATTCCTTTTGAATTGCTCATAAAACCTCCTCTATATTTCAAAATTCACTAAAAGGTGCTTCTATCTTTTAAGAAAATGGGCACCATTTATCCTTCCGGTTTTTACAAAGGCTGTATGTGGTATCTCAACATCAAGCTCTTCGTTTATGTCTCTTATTTTGTTTATAATATGGGTGGTGGAATGATCCTTTACATTTGGTACAATCATTACTTCACAGCGTAATTTTTTTAATAGTGGTGCTTCAGGAATTGATTGTTCTGTATAACCCGCCCCTTTTACAAATACATCAGGATGTACTACTTTGATTAGCTGTATTGGGCTATCCTCTTCAAAGGAAATTAAGTAGTCAACACTTTCTAATCCTGATAAAACAGTAATTCGATCTTCTAAACTATTAATTGGTCTTTCAGGTCCTTTTACCTTTCTAATACTAGCATCATTGTTTACTCCAACGATAAGAATGTCTCCTGCTTCACGGGCTTTATTTAGTAAAGCAATATGCCCTTTGTGCAGTATATCGAAACAGCCGTTGGTAAACACGATCTTCTTGCCGTTCTTCCGTAATTCCTTTGTTAATGATGCAAGATCTTCAAGGCTTGTTATTTGTTTAGGTAGTGAATTAAAGTAAGCTTTTAATTCATTGTTTGTACAACCTACTGTTCCTTCTTTTTGAACTACAATTGCCGCCGCAGCTGCTGCCAGTTCAGCTGCTACTTGTCCTTTAACCCTGAATGCCAGTGCTAATGTAAGTGCACTTATGAATGTGTCACCTGCACCCACAGCATTCTTATTATCACGGGGAACAGAAAGGATACGATACGGATTTTTTCCTTTTTCGAATAATACTACGCCGTCTGCATCAAGTGTTACACATACTTTATTGGCGCCTGTTATTTCCTGCAGCTTTTTAGCATGTTCAATTATTTGTGCAGGACGATTTGTTGTAGCTTTTTCAATTCCTAAAAGCTTTACTGTTTCTTCGTAGTTAGGTTTAACAGCATCCGGTTTTAGCGCTTTGTATTTAGTTAAATCTCTTGCGTCTACAACAATAGGTTTGTTATGAATATTAATTGCCTTTAAAGCTTCAGTAAGTGAGGTTGTTATAATACCATAACCATAATCTGAAAGTATAACTGCATCGACTTGCTCATACAATCCGGTAACTTTTTGGATGAGCTCTTTTTTACAAGCATCGCTAATTTCAGTTGTCGTTCCTTCATCAATGCGAATAAGAATATTGCTGGAGGCTGTAATTCTTTTCTTAGCTATCGTTGATCGTTCGTTGTCTTTTATAATGTATTCTGTGTGTACTTTGTTTTGCTTTAGTACACCGAAAAGCTCTTTACTATTTGCATCTTTGCCTACTACTGTTAAGTAGAATGTTTCAGCGCCAAGGGTTGCTACATTTATAGCAGTGTTGGCTGCACCCCCACACTGGTGCTCCTGTTCTTCTAAATTATAAACGAGTACTGGAGCTTCACGACAAACCCTGTCTGGCGTGCCTTTTACGTAAGTATCTAATATAGCGTCGCCAATTACAAGGATCTTCAGGTTCTTAAAATTTTCGATGACGTTCTTGATATTTTCTTTCATACATCCTCCTCTTTTAAGAGCTTTATAAAAGAAGTTTACACTCTACATATAAGCCCTGTCGTTCCTCATTGTTGTGCCGATGAAGTGATTGCGACGCAACGATGATGCTATGAAAACAACTGTTGGTATCTTACTACTTACTAATTGTGAGTAGTAAGTAGTAAGTTGTGAATGAACACTAAAGAAATTTCATAGACTCACAACTCACGACTTACTACTCACAACTCGCTACTAAGGCCAAGAAGTTTCCCTCATCGGTATAACCATTACTTCAGGAATAACCGACTCTTTTGGCTGACATAAAACAAATTTCACCGTCTCAGCTACGTTCTTTGGATCTTGTAAAACATCCATTGGTGTATCATGGAAACGCTCAAGAATAAAAGGCGGTTGCATAACACCCGCAACCACTGCAGTTACTTTAATTCCGTCCTGGCGACCTTCAGTATGCAACGCATGACTGAAACCTAAAACACCCCACTTACTTGCATGATACGCCGATGCATTTGGCCAACATCTTTTAGCAGCAGTTGATGCAATGTTTACAATATGTCCGCTGCCATTTTGTTTCATGTGTGTGTACACAGCCTTCGATACATTGAATGGCCCGATCAGGTTCACATCTATCACTTGTTTAAACTGTGCATGGCTGATCTCTTCAATGGATAAAGTATGATCGACACCAGCATTATTTACAACTACATCAATCCTTCCATGAGCACTGATAATTTGTTGGATAACCTCTTCAACATTTTTTTCATCCGCAACATTCATCGGATAACCCTCGCAGTTTCCACCCGCTTCTTTTAATTCTGCGACAATGTTTTCAAGGTTTTGCTGCTTTACATCTACAGTTATTACAGTTGCGCCATCTTGTGCAAGGGTTCTGCAAATAGCTGCTCCCAAACCTTGTCCGCCTCCTGTTACTACAATTACTTTTCCGTTTACAGTGTTCATTTTCTTTGGTTCTAATTTTTAATTATGCGTTAGTATTAATTGTTGTTTTATAGATTGTATTGTGTTGTTTATTTTGTACCTAGCCTTATTACTTTCTTCAACTTTACTTGCGTCGCACTCTTGTACTTTAAGTAATTCTATTCAGCTTGTTTATGCAATCATTCTTACGTCGGCAATGTTCCTGCTGATTACTTTTTCAAGTGTTCTTATCCAGTCTTGCTTAAACCTTTCTATGTTGAATTTTTTATAGCCTGTTTGTTTAGCACCTTCACTTAATTGCATAGCCTTTTCGGGATGGTCTAAAAGGTACTTCATACGTTCAATTAAAAAGTCAACATCAGTATGTACATAACCGTTGTAATCATTCTTAATTGTTACAACCATTTCAGTAGTTGCTAATCCAACAACCGGTATACCTGTCATCAACGCTTCGCAAACCGATAAGCCAAGACTTGTGTACCGAATGGGGTTGAAGAAGAACCGATACTTTGCTGTCATCTCAGAAAGC
>JAQBNN010000290.1 GCA_028288505.1 Segetibacter sp.
GAACTATTGAATAATGTTTTAAAACATGCGAATCCATCAGAAATCAAGATAGTGTCGAGTTATAATAATAGTAACCTTGAAATTCTTCTATCGCATAATGGCCACGGAATTAGCCAGCAGCAATTTGAAGAACTGCGATACAAGAAAGATGGACTGGGTTTAAAAAATATTATGAACCGGGTTATCTTGCTTAGAGGGGACATAGATTTTATTAAGAACCCCATTGATTATGGAATTAGAATTAACGTACCTATTGATACACGTACTGTATGAAAATTAAAATTGCAATAGCTGACGACTACAAGATATTCCGGGATGGGTTAAAGGTGGGCCTGGGAGCTGACGATAATTTAGAAGTAGTACTGGAAGCAGATAACGGGGAAGACTTATTAATGGGGCTTAAAGAAGCAGAGGTAGATGTAATTATTATGGACCTGAAAATGCCTATTATGGATGGTGCAGAGGCAACAAAGGAAGTCAGGAAACTTTTTAGCTCGATAAAGGTTTTAGTAGTAACAATGTACGACGACGATAAGTTCATCATTCATTTAATGGAAAACGGTGCAAATGGTTATCTTCTAAAAAATGCTGATGCTGATGAGATACGAAAATCAATTTATGCTGTGTATGAAAATGGGTATTACTTTAATGACCTGGTGAATAAAGCACTTTTAAAAAAGCTTGTTTTAAAAGGCAATATAAAACCCTCATTTAACCAGGAGGTAGAATTTACAGAGAGAGAACTTGAAGTATTAAAATTGATTTGTGAAGAAAAAACAGCAGCAGAAATAGGCAAAGAAATCTTCCTGAGTCCACGATCTGTAGAAGGGATACGTACAAGACTAATTGAAAAAGTAGGGGTTAGAAATACTGCTGGGTTAGTAATGTTTGCTCTTAAAAAAGGCATTGTTAATTAGTTATTTTCTTGCTTTAAAAGTATATTCAAAAATTTATTTTTACGTTTTAAGTTGCTCCTAAGAGACAACACAAAGATTGCGCCTTAAAATTACTACAGTACAAGTGTGCGACGCAACTATGCCAGGATTAGCACAGAGGGTAAGTACCTAAATTTCTTCCTGTCTTTTTTTAAAAAAAAGTTTGTTACACTTTAAACTATTAGAATTTTTGGTAAGCAATAAGCTAACCTCCAAAACGTTACTATAATGCCTCTAAATAGGGCTTTGAGGAAGACGAACCCGAGGTATAAAAATAATAATCTTGAAAAAGCTTTTACTGGAACAAATGGAAGAGCGTGTAGAGCAAGGCGCACCACAACAAATAAACCTATTGGTTAAAACAATAAACGGAACAGATTTGTGGAAGGACGGCAGCGAGGAAATTACCGGTGTAGAAACGTTGGCGCGTTTGTTAAAAGAGGAAACAGCGAAGCGACTAGAGGCGGAAAAAAAAGTTTTACAACTTTCGACCCATTTAAATTTCTCGCAAAAAACCGCCTTGATTGGCAGCTTTGAGGCAGACCTTACTGAAAAAGGCCACCATAATGTTTTTTGGGCAGATGAGGTGTTTAAGATTCTTGGGTATAAACCAGGAGAAATAACAGCTACTTTCCGACACTTTTTTAGTGCCATACACCCTGAAGATCGTTTGTGGGCAGTAGAAAAACTGGAGAACCTTATTAAAATGGGTGGCTCTTTTGAAATAGAACACCGGCTTGCATCAACAGATGGTATTGAAAAAATAGTACTTAATACAGTGGAGGTTCTTGTTGACGAGGAAACCAAAGAGCCGTTTAAATTAATAGGCACTGTACAGGACATTACAGAGAAAAGAAAAAAAGACAAGGATCTTATTAGCCTTAACTACGACCTGAAGACGCTTTTCGAGAATATGCAGGAGACTTTTTTCTCTGTTGATATGACTAAGTATAGCATGCTCCAGATATCGAAAGCTTGTGAAGAAATATATGGATATACTGTTGAGGACTTTATGGCAAACTCGAACCTGTGGTTTGAAATAGTGTTGGAAGAAGATAAAGAAATTATTAGAGCAGATTACCCGGCTATGCACGAGGGTAACAGCATTCTCCAGCAATATAGGATATTAACTAAGCAGGGCCATGTGAAATGGGTGGAGTCAAGAATAAACCCAACAGTGCAGCAGGGCAAACTTGTAAGGCTGGATGGATTAACAACTGACATTACGAAGCGTAAATCGGTTGAAATTGCGCTGCAAAATAATGAGCAAAAATTTAGAACGCTAATTGAAAATTGTTCGGATGGAATAACGGTAGCAAACGAGCAACTTGAATTTGTGTTTGCAAGTAACTCGATGAGCAGGTTATCGGGGTTTCTCCTGGAAGAACTAATAGGCAAAAAAGTGTTAGATTTTCTTCTACCTGAGGAAACGGGGTTAGCAGAAAGTATAGCTCAAATGCTCACCAATAATCCAGGTAAACCTTTTCCCATAAAAGGCAGTTTTCGTAAGAAGAATGGAGGATACTTTTTTTACGAAGGACATATTACTAACCTGTTACAAGACCCAGTAATAGAAGGTATTGTTTGTAATTTTCACGATGTAACTGAACGTGAAAAAGCGGAGGATGCAGTGAAAGCTTCTAATATTGAATTGAAGAAAACCAACAAGGAACTGGACAGGTTTGTTTACAGTGTCTCCCACGATCTTCGTGCACCATTGGCTTCGATTTTAGGCGGGCTTGAATACGCTGAAACAGAAACTAACGATGCTAACATGCTTAAGAGCCTGCGGTTAATGAAAGGAAGTGCGCAAAAGCTCGACGGTTTTGTGGTAGATATCCTAAACTATTCGAGGAACTCGAGAATTGAAATAAAGAATGAACTCATTGACTTCCTGCAATTATTTAACGAAGTAAGAGATAACCTGAAGTATATGCACTCTAAACAAGCTACCGTAGACATTTGGGTACGGGTAGAAAATGAGCATGTTTTTTACTCAGACCGAAGTCGGTTAAGCATTATAATTAATAACCTTGTTTCTAACGCCATTCGCTATTGTAACCCTGCGGCTGCTACACGAGATGTAGAAATTAGTGTTAGAGTTGATGAATTAAATGCAACAATTGTAATAAAGGATAATGGACTAGGCATAGATAAAAAATTCCACAACAGAATATTTGATATGTTTTATCGTTTATCTAAAAAATCAGAAGGATCGGGACTGGGACTTTATATTGTAAAAGAGACTGTTGAAAAATTACAAGGATCAATACATCTTGAATCGGAACCGGGCCTTGGGAGTGAATTCACCATATGCATTCCCAATACAAAATTACGATAACCTACCCCCCTATGGAACAGATGATAAAAAATTGCAAGAAAGTAATGGTTGTAGACGATGCAGAGATCGATCGTTTTATGGCTGAAAAAATAATGACAAAGTACGATTTTGCCGAGGAAGTAATAACGGTAGAGTCTGCAATGGACGCTTTAGATTATTTAAACGAACACAAGGACCAACCTGAAAATTTACCCTGTCTTATTTTTCTCGACATCAATATGCCGGAGATGACAGGCTTTGATTTTCTAGACGCGTATGCAAAACTTGCTGATATAATTAAGCGCAAGTGCATAATTGTTATGCTGTCATCCTCAATGTTGCAGGAAGATCACGATCTTGCATTAAGCAGTCCCTATGTGTGTGATTTTATAGGTAAACCATTAAACCCGGCTAAGCTCAGTGTTATAAAAGCTAGTTGTTTATGCGATGGAAAATCCATCTATACTTCTTCAATAAAAATGCAGCAAAGCTAACTCTACTGTCGATTTTCTTTTTTGCTGGCGTAGTAGCAAAAGATATTTTGTCATGCCTGCAACTGCAGGCTTTGTTGGTAAGCCCGCACCACCTACTGATAGCAGTGCTTTGCTGATGCTTTAAAGCATGCCTTTTTGTAGTTAACTTTTGAAACCGTGGCTATTAGTTGCGCCCAAGGTTTGAGCTGCCTGTGTACGTGTAGCTCTTTTTTTTGCACCTGGCTTTTGTAAGGTGATAGGGAAAAGTATACTGACTGCCGAAATAATTACAACAGTAAAAGTGAGTGACACAACGATGCTAAATAGTAGCACGACAGCTAAGAACAAAAAAGGCAGGAGTTATGCATTATTAAATGATGAGCTACCAATGTTTTTACTTAAAAAATTCAACTGGCAAGTAATTAAAAATCTTCTACTTTCCCGGGTTCTTTTGAATCGCATTATAAAAGGCACCGAGAATATTAGCTTGTGTGCGCATTTGGTATAATTTGGTTGTAGCGGCAGGATGTACACGATTGTATAAGAAAATGAAAACCAGTTTATACTTGGGATCTACCCAAAAACTGGTTCCTGTATAACCGGTGTGGCCATAGGTTTGTTGTGAAGATAGTTTGCTGGGATAACCCACTTTGCTTGTTGTATCAACCCGATCGAAACCCAGCCCACGATGGCTGATCGTTGATTGGTTTGTAGTGAACAACTTGATTGTTTGCGGTAGATAGTATTGCTTGCCTCCAAAACTGCCATCATTTAATACCATTTGATAAAGAATTGCAAGATCGTTAGCACTTGCAATCAAACCTGCATTGCCCTAAACGCCCCCATACTTTGCTGCCATAGGGTCGTGCACATACCCACGCAACAAGCCCTTTCTAAAGCTGCCATCTATTTCAGCAGGAACGATCGTGGTAGAATCGAAACGTTCCAGAGGATTGAAACCTGCAGTTTGCATACCAAGCGGGGGATAGAATTGCTTCCATACATATTGATCTAATGTGGTAGCAGTTTGATTTTCAATCAACTCTTTCATATACGTCATGCTCAGGTCGGAGTAAAGATATTTGGCTGTATCTGCAACTTTTACATTCGGCATTCTTAGCCAAATCACTTCATTAAAATATCCCTGGCGAATAAAAACATTGTTACCACTTTTATAGGGAAAGCATTTGAATGTGTGCTACTTACATCCGTTGGCAAACAGGTAGGCCTACTCCGGCTGCTATACCGGATTGATGCAATAAAATATTTCTTATAGTCAGGTTGCTCTTACTGGTATTTCTTGCTGAAGGGATGTAGTGTTCAAAGGCAGAGTCGAGTAAAATTTTTTTTTGCTCGTACAAGCGCATGGTTGCAATAGTGCTTGCCGAAACTTTAGTAATAGATGCGAGGTCGAATATATCAGTAATGCGGGTAGCTTGGCTACTATCGTAGGTATGTGCACCATAAGCCTTGTTGTAAATTATTTTTCCATCCTTTACAACTAGTACTACCACCCCCGGTGCAGCCTTACCTAATACTGCTGCATTGGCAATTGAATCAACAGAGGGTTGTATATCTGAAATATTGATTCCGGCATCTTCAGGAACGGTATATTTTAACCGGGTAGCAGTTGTAGTAGCGCTTGTTTTTCTCTTGTATTTTTTTGAGTACCTGGTACTGAGTTTAGCCTTTGCAGGCACGCCTCCGAAAATTAATGTGAAGTAAACAGGGCGGAAACTTGTGTATGGTTGGGGGTAATAATGATAGGGTGATGAATCTCTTCAGCATTTTAAAGAGCACTTGCATCGGCATAGGTTACAACAATTAAGTTCTTATTCTTTTGAATGTCGTATAGGAATTCAAGGGTATTTGTATTGCTTAAAGCGGAAGCGCGTATTTGAACAATAACAGTGTTATATAATTTAAGGTCGAGGCTCAGGTTCTTGAAGGCTGAATCTATACATATTTAAAAGGCTATCGAACACCCTTGTATTAGCGAAACCCAGGTTAACACTAGCCATCTTTTGTTCTAAATTTTTTATAGGAACCAGTTTCTCCTTATTATTTAGGAGTACTGTTGATGTTGCTACCAGCTTTTCCTGTTGGAGCAAATGCAGGTTTAAATTGTGTTGAATATTCTGGGCAGACACATCTTGACATGTAGATAAAAGAACCGATAATGTAATAAGTAATTGTTTGGAAGTAATATTCATAATTAGTGGCAAATAACAGAATTAATTCCACAAATTGAACTTGATGGAGCTACGGCGACTATTAATAAAATTTATTATACATAAAATGCGTAAAAAGCCGTCTCGGCCTTTTTTTTGTTCTTGAACAAGTAAATAAAATTAAACATATGAAAAAGATTAGCTTACTATTTTTAACAGGCTTTATCAGTTTAGTATCCTACAGCCAGCACACAACCCCGGGAACAGCTAGTACGCACAAGAGGGCAATCAGCTTCGGCCTTGATGTAGGTGCTAACCTTTCTACTTTTAACGTAGATAACGAGGAGTTTTCAAACGGTACAAGTGCACCTGATGCAGATTACAAAACTTCCATTCATGCGGGGGCTTTTTTGCAAATTCCTATTGGCGGAACTTTTTCGCTTAAGCCGCAAGTGTTATACAGCAGGCAGGGAGCTGAAGTAAAACAGGCGGGTATAGGAACTACAACAACCGAATACGACGAAGACCTTAATTACATTTATGTAGCACCTGCCGCAGTTCAAATAACTACGCATGGAGGCTTTATTGTGGAATCTGGTCCGCAGCTAGGGTTTTTAATAAGCGCAGAACAAGAGCGAGGCGGCACTAATGTTGACGTAAAGGATATGAGAAACAAGCTGGACTTTTTATGGAATGTTGGCATTGGCTATATGACGAAGTTTGGCTTTGGCGTACATGGGCGCTACAATCATGGTTTTTCGAACATCTTAAGTACAAACGCCAACGATAATAATCCTAATGGGAAAATGTCAAACAGGCTTTTCCAGGTAGGATTGATGTATCATTTTGGCAAACACTAACGAGTACTTATTTTTCAAAGTCTTTGAAAAAAGACCCGGTTGGCCGGGTCTTTTTTTTTTGGGGGGGGTGTTGAAGTTACGATGTTAGGATTGCCGGCCGAAAAAACTACAAGGGTACAAGTGAGTGACACAACGATGCTTAATAATAGCACTGAAGTTTAGTACAAGGAATTAGACCAATTGTTTATGAACGAGAATTATATAACTACTATGTATTTTTTCTGACCTGCTCTGTATGACTTGCCCTTAAGATATTGATTAATGCCCGGCAGAAGCAGTGCATGGGGGTAACCTTTTTTACAAGTTTTTGTTTATTGGTACTGGTTATTAATTGTTGTACAACTTTGAATAAGCCTTGACTAATTGCTACCGGCAGTGAGGTTGGTGTAATCATTACAATAGGCTGGAGGCAGTAATTGAAGCGAACTAAAAAGAACCTGCCTTTTAAGCTTAAAGGATGTTTTGTTTTTAATGCCGAAGAAGTTTTTTTTAGAATGATGTTAATAATTTTTCTACTGCAATAAAAATCGTAACAACAATAAATTGTTGGGAAGGAGTTGATAAATTGAGGTTTAGTATTCAACCTAAACTAATACTTATGTTTAAAAAGCTAACCCTTACTTTTTTTACTTGTTTTACTTTTTTCTGCTTGCAGGCTCAGTTCTATAAATCAATTCTTCCGTCTCCTGAATTTAATAACATGCTTGAAAAGGTTGTATCGGACTTCAGGTATAATTTTAAAAACATTATAGGCGATACATTGGTAAGTGAAGGCGAAGCAGAATCATTTAAGTCAACAGCTATATTACCGGGATCAATAGATTGTGTTATTTATAAATTTCATTCTGTAAGAGATACTACTGCAAGCTACCAGAGTACCATGTACAATGGTGAAGATTATAAGGACGCGGTGAAAGCATATAAGAACACTTTCCGCTTAATGAACAAAAGCAGGCTACAACTGGTAGATAAAAGCGTGTTAAGCTTTTCAGGAAAACTGGAAGAACCGGCGGAAAACCTGAGGTTTACGGTAAGTAGCCTGCAGTTGGATAGCCAGGACGACAGGTACAGCCGGTTTAGAGCTGAAGTTGAACTGGTATCTACCTATGATGGCTGGAAGGTGAGCTTAAACTTACATAACACTAAACCGGATGAAGATAGAGAGTGACGATTGCATACGGAACCGTCACCGTTATTTAAATCTTTCAACTGTTTGTTAGGTAATGCTGATTCTTTACCCCGGTAAGTATCATCTCACTTGCTCTTAGCAAAATCGGCTGCTAAACTATTCATCTCTCTGCTTGTAAGAGGTGTGCCCGAATGAATTATAACCCGATACTTAAAAGTAGTGGATTGCCCGGGCTGAAGGGTGAAGTTTAATTCTTCTTTTCCATTGCTAAATACTTTTCTTCCTAGTGGATTAATGGCAAACAAACCATAACCTCTTGCATGCCAGTAAGAAGGATAACCAACATTGGAGGGATGATCAACGATACCGATAGTAACGTCTTTGCCATCTTTGTTACCAGTAAGCATAACCCAGGGCCCTTTACTGCTCCAAACCGAATCTCCTTTTAAGCCATTGCTGCTGTAATACATACCGGTAACTTCTTTGCTACTTGCAGGGGGAACAGTGGTAACATTGCCCTGCTCATCAACATACTTTGAAGTTTCTTTTGATGGCAACTCCAACTCCCTTGCTACGCGTATTGCCAGCATTCCATCTTTCACATCTTTAAACATAACTGCAGTATCAGTAGCAGTTAAAGTAGTTGTACGATCAATTATAAAATCTTTACCCTTTACACTAAAGTTGTAGGTAGAGGCTTCATTTAATAGAATTTTGTTATCAGGTCTTATCCATGTAGCTGTAGCGGTTAGTGAAGCATTATTGCCCCCTGCCGCAGCTTTGCCGGTTATAGCCTGATGACGAATAGTTCCGTAATGATCTCTTTTCTCAACAGCTATTGCTGTTGAGTTATTCCAAAAGTCCAGCCCGTTTACTGATTCGTAGTTTAACCAGATCCCTGTATGATGTGGATGATCAGTTCTTTCACCGGCTACATTTTTAAAAGGATAACTACGTGTTACGGTAACGCCATCTACTGTGTTTACCGGAAACAGGATTGGCTTCCTGCTCGAGTCATAATAACAGTAAGCGGTTAGTAATTTGTTGTTGTACAATATATCCACCTGCTTCTCACCTGCTCTCTCTACTATTTGAAATCCTTTGTTTGATTGTGCCATAGCAACAACACTTACCAGTAGTGAACTTAAGATCGTAATAACCTTTTGCATAATTGAAGAATTAATATTTAAACACTTTACCCCCGGCCATTACTTCCTGTGTCTTTTCATCAAAGGTTACTTTTTCACCTGTACGGGCAGCAGCATTAGTCATGATGGTGGCGATAGAATGACTGTAGCCTGCTTCTACAGGAGCATTAGGTTGCTTACGGCTACGGATACATTCCATCCAGTTACGAACATGATTTGACGTAAGCTTATCACCACCGGTGTTTACAGAAGCTACGACCTGTTCTGTATGTGCCAAACTCATTTCGGCCAGTTGGTTGGGCTGCATGCCCATTGCCTTAGCATGCGATTCTATAAGGCCACCTCTTGGTGATATTTTATTCGTATTCAAGTTCAACTCACCACCATTCGAGTAATAAATTTCTGCAGGCTTCTCCTCGCCATTATGCATCCTAGAACCAAAGGTTACCTGGAACCCAGAAGACAAATCATTCGAAGGACCATAATCAAATACGGCCGTTATTGTATCCCAATTTTTTCTTCCATCCTTCCACATATAAATGCCACCGTTGGCAACTACACTTCGTGGATGTGACAGGCCGGTGAACCAATGAACAGTGTCAATCTGGTGACTCATCCACTGGCCTGGAAGACCCGAGGAGTAGGGCCAGAACAAACGATACTCTAAATACTTGCGCGGATCAAAACCATCTTTTGGCCTGTTCATTAAATATCTTTTCCAATCGGTATCTTCTTCTTTTAATTGCTTTAATAATTCTGGTCTGCGCCACCTTCCCGGTTGATTTACATTCCATGTTAGTTCAACCATTGTTATAGGCCCAAACTTGCCTGATCTTATGTATTCGTTGGCCGCATGATAGTTTGCACCGCTTCTTCTTTGCGAACCTATTTGTATAATCCTGTCCGTTGCTTTTATAGCTTTTAATGCGGCACGATTATCTTCCATTGTTTCTGCAAAAGGCTTTTCTACATACGCATCACAACCTGCTTTCACTGCTTCAATTGCATGCAGTGCATGCTGAAAATCTGCTGTTCCAATAAACACTGCATCCACCAATTTCTTATCATACATCTCTTCATTATTCCTGCAGGCTACAATATCATGTTGCATCTTTTCCTTCCATGCTGCTGCACCTTCTTCTCTGCGCTTTTTCCAGATATCCGAAACAGCAACAACATCAAAATTCAGCTCCTTATAATGGTTCATAAAACATGGCATGTGCGAGCTGCGGTGCCGGTCAGAAAAACCGACCACTCCTACTCTTACCCTATCGTTGGCGCCAATAATATTTCCGTAGCTTTTGGCGCTAAAGCCCATTGCTCCAATGTAAATACCGGCAGATGCTTTTGCAGAATTCTTTATGAACTCGCGGCGTGATGTGGACATGATGACAAGTTTTCGTTAGATGAATTTATTTTGAAGTATAATTTTTATTTTGTTTTCAAGCATTGGTAATTCTATTAAGCATCGTTGTGTCACTCACTGTACTTGTATAACTTTTCTCAGCAATCAAAATAGTACGTCATTGCGAGGAGGAACGACGAAGCAATCTGCTGACGCACTGAGAACATGCTAATATTTATAAAGCAGATTGCTTCGTTCCTCGCAATGACGAAGATGGCAAACATTGATTCCGATAGCACAAAAAGCAGCTGCCCAGAGATATGCCGATAAAGTGATTGCGACGCAACGATGATGCTATGAAAAGGGATGCTGGTATCATTACAATACTGTTAAGCTCCATCGTAACACTACAAGGTTTTTATCTTAATGCTTCTGTAGCTAACTGCATTGCCATGATCCTGTATTAGGATGTGGCCTTGTGTTGCTTCGCCAAAGTTTTTCCAGACATTGTATTTACTTATAGCAACAAGATCTCGATACTCTTTTGATCCTCTTACATACTCCAAAACCTTTATGCCATTGAGGTAATGCTCCACCTTATTATCAGGATAAACTACAACCCTTCCTATGTTCCAATCGCCAATGGGGCGAATGGCAGCAGCAGGTTTATCAGCTTTTATAAGATCGTATAATGAAGCTAGTGTTCTATTTCCATCACGTCCTAATTTCGCATCGGGGTGTAGTGAATCGTCTAACACCTGGTACTCGAGGCCGATAGCTGAACCAGCATTTTTTTCGGCAAGAGTCACGAAATATTTAACGCCACTATTAGCACCCGGCGTTAGCTTATATTCAAATGAAAGATCGAATGCTTGGAACTGGTCTTTGGTAACTATGTCTCCACCGTTGGCAGCTTCTTTACCTTCAGAGGGCAATACATTAAGTGTTCCATCTTTTATAAGCCAGCCTTGTTGCGGGAATGGAGTCTTACGAAAACTCATCCAGCCATTAGAAGTCTTGCCATCGAATAGCAAGCGCCAGCCGTCATTTTTTTCGTAAGTCGTTAACTTATTCGCTTCGTAGTTTACCACGTAAGTACCTTTAGGAAAAGGCATAGGTGTAAGGTTAGTCGTTTTTATACGCGCATTCTTGAACCAAACTTTTTTACCAACTAATTCAGGCTTGTTAACCGAGTGTACTTGTAATGCAATAAAGCCTTTTTGATCGATGGTATCAACAAGGTAAGCAGTGGGAACACCGTTCAACCAGGTTCTCATTTCGTTGCCAATGCATTCAATTCTAAAATGATTAAAGTGGTCTGCTTTATAAGCGTTTTGTGCTTTTGCATTTAGCGTAAGCGGGTATAACCACTTTCTTCTTCCTTCATCGTAAATACCACCACTCCACTTGCGATTTGTAGGATCCAGCTCAACCTGTCTTCCATAAACCAGGCCTTGTCCATTTTTTGCAGCAGCATCAAAATGGCTGCGGGTTTGCACACCTGAGTTACCTTGCTGACTTTCTAATTTTATATCTACCTCCATTATAAAATTGCCGTACTCTTTTTCGGTAGCAAGAAATGAGTTGGGTGAATTAGCCACTGTAGTGCCTACTATCCCACCATCTTCAACAGTGTAAGGTGCAGAGCCGGTTAATTGTTTCCAGCCTTTTAGGGTTTTGCCATCAAACATATTAACCCAACCCTTTTCATCTTTTTGTGCATGAGCAGTGGATGAGAAAACAAGTGAGGAAGCAAAAATCAGTAGGGGCAAGCAAAAGTTTCTGTTTATCATAGTCGAAAATTAAAGCGAATTATATTTTTAATAGCTAAGAAAAATTGTAAGCAGGTTTCCATTTTTCAATAGTGCCGTTGTAGATAGACTTGTTGGCAAGGTGAACACAAACTGCAGTAGTAGCGCCTGTGATAACATTTGAAACAGGTTGCTGTTTGTTAGTAACGCAGTTATAAAATCCTTTCAATGCATACCATGTTCCATCTTTTGTTGGCTCTTTTAAAATTGGTATCCCGCCATCTTTATTCCATGTTATTTTAGTAGCTCCTGTTACACCATCAACTGTCTCAAGTTCTTTTTTAGTTTGAGGCTCGGGATAAAAAATACCTTCATGCATTAGTAGTGAAACGGTTCCTTTGGTGCCTTTTAATTTAAACAAATAACCATCTCTTGCGTTACCACAGGTTGAGCCGAAGTTTCCAATCATACCTTCTTTATCGTAGCGAAACATTACTTGTACATTATCGTACGTTTCTCTTCCGTCTTTATAAAAATCTATTCCGCCTGTGCCCATCACCTCGTTTGGATGCGTTTGAAAAGCCCAGTTAATAAAGTCCATTTGGTGAGATAATAGTTCAGCCGGCAATCCTCCAGAATATTCTCTATACATCCGCCAATTAATCTTACGCTCCAGCGAAGGATCAGGTGCAGGTCGCTTCCAGTTCCAGTTACGATCCCAACGGCAATCAACCTGCATTACCTTGCCCAGGTAACCTTTCTCTATCATCTCTTTTACCTTAAAGTACAAAGGTGTATAACGATACTGATGACCTACCTGCAGCGTTTGTTGCGCATACTTCTTTGATAACTTAACAAGGTCCTGTGCCTCATCAATGTTATAAGTCATGGTCTTCTCTAGGTACACATGTTTGCCTGCTTTCAAAGCATCGGCAGCAATACTGAAATGTGCGTTAAGTGGAGTGGCTATTGCTACTGCAGTAATGTTTTTGTCGTCGAGTAGCTGGCGATAGTCTGTGTACGTTTTAACCTGTGTTGCGCCTGCTGTTTTTACAGCTTCTTTCAAGCGAAAATCAAGCACATCGCACACTGCAACAACATTAAAATTATCAGGCAGTTCCTTCATTACAAGCATTAATCCTTTACCTCTGTCGCCGCAGCCAATTATGCCAATATTAATTTTATTTGCAGCACCTTCAGTGGCAAAAGCCTTAGTTAAAGAATTGTGCAAGAGCAAACCTCCTGTAAGTAAGCTGGTGTTTTTAATAAAGCTTCTTCTGCTCATAATTACTTCCTGTTATTTATCACTAATATTAATTTTAAGATCATTTGTAGCCATCATTAGTCCTTTATTTAAACCCCGGTTGTGTCACTCACTTGTACCGCATCTTTTCAAGCATCTGTACAGGTACAAATTTTATCATACCAACTAATCAGAACCTAAAAATTTTGATGCTATCTTTTAAGTGATAAGTTAAAAGATTTTAAGTATTTGATCAATAAAGAAAAAACTGTACAAGTGTGCGATGCAAGTAAAGCCTAATAGTAATTATATTGTTCGGCTCCAAACCGTTCTCTTCACTTTTTAATTACTTACTACTAACTTATAAAAACCTTGTGTAGCTGTATCGGCAATACTTCCATCGCTTTTATGGTAAATAAAATAGGCTTCCATGTCCTTTTGATTCTTGAGGAAAGCTAGCGATTTTTGTAATCCCATCACCATTAAAGCATTGTCAAATCCATCAGCAGAAATAGCATCTTTTGCTACAACTGTTACGCTGATCAACTCGTTGTCAATTGGAAATCCTGATTTAGGATCAATAAGGTGTGTTATTCTTTTCGAGCCACCCTCGTAGAACTTGCGGTAGTTGCCCGAAGTGGTGATTGCACCTTCTTTTACCCTGATCTTTTTTTGTAAAGGCTCATTAGTAAATTCATTTTTAGAAGGAGCCTCAATACCAATTGTCATCTGTTCTCCTGAAGGAAACTTTACGCCTTTAACGCGTATTTCTCCACCTAATTCAACCATGTAGTTGGTGATATGATTTCTTTCTAAAAGATAGGCTAATACATCTACACTATAACCTTGCGCTATCCCGTTCACATCAATTTGAACGCAGGGAATGTTTTTTTGAAGATTGTTTTTATTCAACTGGATGTTGCCCGTACCAATACAGGGAAGCAAAGATTTAATGGCAGCAGAATCGGGTATTGAAGTATTCGTCTTGGCACCAAAACCCCAAGCTTTAACCAATGGGTAAACAGTTATATCAAATGCTCCACCAGTTGCATTATAGACCTCTATTGATTTTTTTACAACAGCCTGGAAAAACGTGTCTATGAACAAACCTGAAGACGAAGCGTTGAACTTGCTGATTTGAGAATAAGGTTTGTATATGGACAAGGAACTATCAATACTTGCCAAAGTATTGTCGACGTGCTTCTGCGTTACAAAACTATCAACAGCATAGTAAGTGATAGAATAAGTGGTGCCTTGGGCAAAACCGGTAAGGTGATATGTATTGATAGCAGGTTGATCTCGAGTCTGCTGTAGCAGAGCAACCAACCAAATAATCAGAACGTTGATCATAACCTTTTATACTTGTTGTTGATTGACTAAGAGCAGCACAAAAATAAACCGTGGCAGGAAAGCAAACTTTTTTTATTAGAATAAAGAACCTGCCTAGTTCTTAAAATACTTAAATTATTAAAGCGTTTTTAACCTGTAAACCTTTGTGCGATTAAAACTAAAGCTGCACACTGGGATGCTGAAGAACGTAATGCGACGCAACGATGAAGCAATGGAATGGACTGCTGGTAACATCATTCTAATTATCTGTTTTAGCTAATTGAGCAATGAAACAGGAAGCATTGCAAAAATTCCATTTGCCAAATTCTTGCAAACATTTCTTTAACTATGAAGGCTGACTACAATTACTGGTTAATTTGATCTGAATTTACCTGCATTATGAAGAAACCCTTTATTACTTTCCTGCTGCTGTTTGCATTTATTACCAGTTTTAAAATAGGGAATGCGCAACAAATTACCGGTGCGTGGAAGGGAAAGATCAATAATCAAAGGGTTGAATTGAAAATTATTCAGAAAGGTGATAGCCTTACCGGCACTTCGTATTACCATGGATTGTTGGGCAACCATAAGCGATATAGTATCAAGGGTTACTTTGACCCAAACAGTAATAGTGTAGTATGGTGGGATGATGAATTGATAACAGCTAAAGGGGCAAATGCAATTGATAATAGCCAGCTTTCTGTAGCCGATTTTAATTGCCCCGGCAGTGGCAGAATGTACCTCGATGGCAAATCATCGAAGAAACAAACGCCGGAAGATGCGACGGGTGAAGTAAGCCTTACGAAAATTAATAATCCTACTTTCCATGACGAGTGGGACCATGTACTTGACAATTGGACCGAGGGCGGCAATGATCCATATATAATAGACAGTGTAAGTCGCATTGCTACTGCGAAGAATACTACTCCTGCTAAACCTGTTGTTGTTCCAGCGGTAGTACAGCCGCCGGTAGTAAGTGCACCACCACAACCCATAGCAAAGGCAACACCGGCGCCTGTAATACCAAAGAAAGCAGCACCTACATCCCCTCCCACCATCCACGAATTATTTACGACGCGAAAGAAAACATTTGCGAAAGAAATTCTTATTGAAGGAGATTCTATCCAATTACAGTTTTACGACAATGCAGAAGTTGACGGAGACTCGATTACGCTCTACCTGAATAATAAAATGATCTTCACCCACGTGCGACTTACTGCCACACCTTTTGCGGTAACACTGCCGGTTAAAGAACTCGGCAGCAGTAACGATTTGGTGATGGTAGCAGAAAACCTTGGATCGATTCCTCCCAACACCGCATTTATGATTGCAATGGTTAACGGCAAGCGCTACGAAGCTTACCTGGAAAGTACAGAAGGCAGCAGTAGCTTAATAAGGTTTACTAAAAAGAATTAGAGACCGGCGACTAATACGCACCCTTTGTTATTATTTAATACCAACCCACCATTGCTTAAATTGTTGCTTGTCATCTTTTAGGTTAACCTGCTCGCCAATCATCGGTGTTATTAAAGGAACATGCATCGATTTGTTTAATTCGGTAACCTCTTGTAAAGGCTCGAACCACGCATGATTTGCCATTGCAAATTTCGATGAATGAACAGGAAGTACTCTTTTCGCTTTTAAATCTTTGCCTGCCTGCAGAACTTCAGGGGGAAGCATATGAATGTATTTCCACTTTATATCGTATTGACCATTTTCTAATATTGCTAAGTCAATAGGGCCGTGTTGATTACCTATTTCCGCAAAGTGTGTATCGTAGCCACTATCTCCACCAATGTAAATTTTCATCGTTGGTGTTTGAAACAGGAAGGAGAGCCAGAGCGTACCGTTTCTTGAAAAACCTCTGCCTGAAAAATGCCGGGCTGTTTTAGTATAAACAACAAACCCGTTCTCTAATTCAATTTGTTCATTCCAATCTTTTTCAATGATGCCAGTTGCTGCAAATCCCCAATGCTCCAGGTGCGCTCCAACGCCAAGTCCGCATATAACTTTTTTAGTTTTCGATGTAAGTTGGGTGAGCGTTTCATAATCTGCGTGATCATAGTGATCATGCGAGATAAAGAGGTAATCAATGTTTGGAAGATCTTCAACTTTGTACCGTTCTGTACCCTTAAATGCTTTGTTGCTATTAGCAAGAGGCGAGGCATTTCCACTAAAAACAGGGTCTACTAAAATCCCTTTGCCATCTATCTGCATAAAGTAAGAGGAATGTCCAAACCACACTAAAACATCCTGGTCTGGTGGCAGGTTTAATAAGTCGGTTTTCAATGACGGGATGCTGTCAACAGGCGCCCGGCCCTCCTTCTTTTTAAAGAGGAACTCGTACAACACCTTACCATAACCATATCCCTCAGTAAGTGCCGGCGTATTATGTTGGTTCTGAAATTTCCCGTCTTTGTAATTTGGCGAGCTTTTCATTCTTTCCAGTCGTTCGCCTGTTGCAGCTTTTCCAAACATAGGCTGTTGCATGTATAAGTATGCCCCAAGCCATAGTACAACAATTACTATTAGTATTACTAACATTGTTCGTTTTAATATTTTAAATAATCTTTTCATTTGTACACCTGCAAGGGCAAAAGATAATTAGAAATTTTTTGAGCCAGTCAGTATTGCTACTATTGAGCAGCCGTTGCGTCGCACTCTTGTACTTTTTATTCCTTACGCATACTGCTTTTGTATAAAGGTATAGTCCGGTTTGTTTTTAATGTACTGGCAGCCCTGGCATTATGTCTTTATCCTTTTCATACA
>JAQBNN010000027.1 GCA_028288505.1 Segetibacter sp.
TGTATCGCCACCAGGTAGCGTTTCGCTACTGTATCATGAATGATGTAACGGTTTAAGTAATGTACATCTATGTGACGCTATTTTTCTATTCCGTTCGTATTGCTTATTACTGAACGTCAACAAGGTCAATATCAAAAAATAAAATAGAGTTAGGAGGTATGCCACCATTCCCAACACAACTATAAGCATAAGCAGAAGGAATAATTAATTTTATCCGACCACCCTTTTTAATCAAAGGCAATCCAATTTGCCATCCCTCAATTACACCACGCAATGAAAAGTTTGCTGGCTGGCCAGTTGTCTGATCAAAAGTTGTCCCGCTTAAAAACTTGCCTACATAGTTCACATAAAGCATAGAATTTAAAGTTGGGGTAGCACCCGATCCCGGGTTAAGTATTTCGTAATACAAACCACTACTATGCTTAGTCGCATTAATCCCATTTGCATTTGCATAAGCCAGAATAGCTGCTTGCTCATCCGAAGGTTTCACTGCCGTACACGCTTTGTCCTCTTTAAAGCAACCTGTAAAGGCGATCATCACTACACATGCTAATAAAATAAAGTTTTTCATTCTGTTGTTTGTTTAATTATTACATCTTCCTGACTGCTTTGGTCACCATGTTGCTGCTCAGTCTCACTTAAATTCTTTTTGTGGTTCAATTCCATGAATGTCTGTTCGTTCATTTCCCAACGATGCCTTTTATAAAACACACTACAAAAAAGCGCTATTGAAATAATCGCAATTACTAATACAATTGGGGTAGATTGGCTATTGGCTACCATTGTTGCTCTTGTATACCACCCTGTCATAAAGTTGGCAAGTACAGCTAACCCTATAATAAGACCTATAGGTAGCCCAAGGCTTAACTGGCTTTTAAAAGTTTTTTCACGCTTTCGATTAGCTGCCCAGTAAACTATAAATTTTTCTTCATCAGGTGTAAGCATAGCCCAAAGGTAACATCAAAAAACCTACATTGTGGACGCTTACATGGTTAGTAAAATGAGGTTCAAAAGGACTCATCTTGCTTATCAAACTATAAATTTGTGAAACTAAATTCAACACAGTGAAATTTGATGACCTTTTGGCCCAATATCTTTATGACAACAAAGCGCTGAGATTACAAGGGATTGGAACATTTACGCTCGATAATAAAGTAAGTGTACCTTATGAGCAAGATAAAGGCATCTACTACCCAATTGAAGGACTTGCCTTCACCTTTAACCCAAAGGAAGAAACAGATGAGGACATTGTACTGTTCCTCGTGAAAAAATTAAATAAAATAACGCCACTTGTACGTTCTGATCTTGAATATTATTTAAGTAACATTAGGCAGTTTATTAATCTTGGTAAACCTTACACTATTGAAGGCGTAGGCACTTTGCATAAAAATAACCAGGGATCTTACGAATTTACCCCTGGCAACTTTCTTCCCGCTAAAGAAGAGCTTTCTCCTAAAAGGGAGGTACACGAAGAACCCTCCTACAGGATGCAGGAGCCTAGTTCTAACGCAGGTAGAATATTCCTGTTTGTTTTAATTGCAATAGCTGCCCTAGCAGCTTTGGGTGGCATAGGATGGGGAGTAAGCACATTGTTAGCAAAAAAAAATGGGCAAACTGAAGCGTCTGCTTTACCTACTGATCTTCAAACAGGGGCTATACCACAAGAAAACACAGATACTGCTGCCCCAATTGCATCAGAAAGTGGAAGACCTCTACCCGCGTTGTCTCCTACTGATAGCGCTTATTTTAAAATGATTTTTGAAATTACGCCAAGCAGACCCAGGGCAGTTTCAAGAACAGCGCAGTTAAATAATTTGAAGATCAAGGCCACATTCGATACTATTACAAGAGCTGGCGTTCCTCAATACAGGATCTTTGTATCAAAAAGATTGTTACCATCAGATACTTTAAGAGTAAGAGATTCTATAGCAAAGTTCTTTATGCGCAAGGTTGTCATTGATCAATGATAGTAAGGAGCTTTATTTGAACTATTTATAAGCAAGAGGGGCATTTTTTAAAATGCCCCTCTTTATTTTCCAAACGTTTCAGACTAATCTTTATTCTTTCTATCAAGATTGCTAACGGTTCTTAGATTGGCTATCCAATTATTCAGAAGCCTTACTGTTCTTAATTAATTTTAATATATCTTTCTTTATAATAAAAAGATTATGAAGAAATTTTTAATGCCTCTATTATTATTGTTGCTGATACAAACCTCCCAGGCACAAACAGCAACGACTGAAAAAACAAGCCATTACAGAGCTGCTGAAGAAATGCTTGGAACAATGGATAGGGAAAAAATGACTAATAATATAATGGAACAAATGTTGAATACGCAATTGAAGAGCAATCCTATGTTTGAGGCGAAGCGAGGAGCAATGGAAGCGTTTTTTAAAAAGTACATGAATTGGCAATCGCTAAAAGAAGACTACATAAAAATTTATATGGATGAGTTTAGTGAAGCTGAGATAAAAAATATAACTGCTTTTTATCGTACTGCCACAGGAAAAAAACTCGCAGAGAAAGCCGGAATATTGGCTATAAAAGGATCAGAAATTGGGCAGCAACGAGTTATGTCTCACATGCCTGAACTACAAGAAATGTTGAGGAACTAAAATGTTTGTAATCCTACTTATTTAGCCGAACTATGTACAACAGTAAAAGAGTGCGACGCAACGGCTGCTTAATAGAAATTCAAAAGCCGGCACCAAAACAAACATAAAAAGAAACAGCCCGTCAGCTAATTACTAACAGGCTGTTTCTTTTAAGTACCGGTTCGATGTATTATAGAATGATGTAGTAATCATCAAAGATGTCACCATCATTTTTTCTGTTCCTGTCGAACCTCCTTAACAAGTTTGTGACTGATAACTTTGCTTTTGCATAAAACTTTTTAATGCTCATGAGTAATAGGTTTTATGTTTCAGAAAAATTATTCCGGAAATGATGTATTTAAGAAAGCCCGCTTGAGCTAACAAGCGGGCTTTTATTTTTAGTTCTGCTTTCAATAGTTGAAAGCAAACTTGGGATATTAATAATCCATTCCACCCATTCCGCCTGGCATTCCGCCTGGCATTCCAGCACCAGCACCTTTAGGTTCTGGCTTGTCGGCAACTACACATTCTGTAGTTAACAACATGCTAGCGATAGACGCTGCGTTTTCAAGCGCAACACGGCTAACTTTAGTTGGGTCGATAACACCGGCAGCAAATAAGTTTTCGTAAACTTCAGTGCGGGCATTGAAACCGAAATCAGCAGTTCCTTCTTTGATTTTTTGTACCACGATAGAACCTTCGATACCGCTATTGATAACGATTTGGCGAAGAGGCTCTTCAATAGCACGCTTAACAATTTGGATACCTGTTGTCTCATCTTCGTTAATGCCTTTCAAACCTTCAAGAGATTCGATAGCGCGGATGTAAGCAACACCACCACCAGGAACAATACCTTCTTCAACGGCAGCTCTTGTAGCGTGTAATGCATCGTCAACTCTATCTTTCTTCTCTTTCATTTCAACTTCGGTAGCAGCACCTACGTAAAGAACTGCAACACCGCCGCTTAATTTAGCAAGGCGCTCTTGTAGTTTCTCGCGATCGTAATCAGAAGTCGTATTCTCAACCTGAGATTTGATTTGATTAACACGTGCAGTAATGGCATCTTTCTCGCCTTTACCACCAACGATGGTTGTGTTGTCTTTATCAATGCTAATGCTTGCAGCTTGTCCTAAGTAAGTAAGGTCAGCATTCTCTAGTTTGTAACCTTGCTCTTCGCTGATAACAGTACCTGCAGTAAGAACAGCAATGTCTTGTAACATCTCTTTACGACGGTCACCGAAACCTGGAGCTTTAACAGCAGCAACTTTCAAAGTACCACGTAATTTGTTTACAACTAAAGTAGCTAATGCTTCACCTTCAAGATCTTC
>JAQBNN010000037.1 GCA_028288505.1 Segetibacter sp.
GTAAAGGCAGTTATACAGTTTTTCTTACTGCAGATCATGGTGCGGCACACACTCCCGGTTTTCTTATAGATAATAAAATACCTGCTGGTAATTGGGGCAGTGGGCAGGTAAAAAGAGATCTGAACGTATTCCTGGAAGAAAAATATAACCAAAAGAATATAGTAATAAGCCTCAGCAATTCGCAGGTGCATTTTAACAACACGCTAATCCAAAAGAATAAGCTAAACGAAGAAGCTATAAGAAAAGATGTTGTAAACTTCTTAAAAGATAAACCTACCATAGCATTTGTTGCTGACATCAATAAGATCGAAGAGGCACATCTTCCTGATGAGCTAAAGCGACGAGTGATTAACGGGTATAATTCAAAACGATCCGGTCCTATATCTTTCATTTTAGAACCTGGGTGGTATTCAAGTGCTCCCAATGCAACAGGTACTACCCACGGCTCGTGGAATGCTTACGACGCACACATACCGCTGCTATGGATGGGTTGGGGCATTAAACAGGGCAGTACTAACAGAACTATTAATATGACAGATATTGCTCCGACGTTAGCAGGCTTGCTTCATATTCAGATGCCTAATGGTTGTATTGGTGAAGCCATTAACGAGGTATATAAAAAGTAGATAGTTTAAGTACTTTTTTTGATACCAGCATTTATATCACTGATCAACATCGTTGTGTCACTCTCTTCAACTTTTTGTAAAGTGATGAGCTTTACTTGAACCTTTTCAAGCTTGCCCGCTTTTATTGCTTCAGTGCAGGTAGAGACGCGAGGAGGAAACAGTCAGGGTCGTTAATTTCTTTAAAGATATTATCGGGATTATTCTAGTATTCAGTTTAGATTCTTCGGAGTGTTAGAAAAGAGCCGTCGATTTAAGCCTCAGTTTCCCTGTATGAAAGGGTACCATTAACAATTATAGCTGCTGAAGTATAAGGATGTTCATCGGCTTTATTTATTCCCATTATATGCATTACGGTCCAGCCACTAACCTTTAAGCAATCAGATATCATTGCCCTGTGGCAACTCCACCAGACAGCTTCAGAGCACATATAAGCAGTACGTAGTTGTCGCGCAGTTTCCTTTAGCGTATCTACCCCTTTTTCAAAACCAGGAGTTTCCATATAATCTGCATAAGACCTGAAAGCGGGATGCCTCCACCCTGTATTTTTAGACTCCTTGTTAAGTTTTCTTCTCCCTCCCAATTCAATTACATGCTCGTACTTAATACCGTGGCTTGGTAGTGAAACCGTTAGTTCCTCTTTGTTGAAGTGGGGAAACTTTTTTGAACCCGGAAAATGTCGAACATCAACAACAGTTTTTATATCGAATGATTGAAGCATAGCAACAAACTCGTCAAGAGTACGGGTTGAATGTCCTATCGTCCATATTGCTTTTGGATTCGCTTCCATTGAGTACAAACACTAAAAGATTAAGCCATGAGAAGTTATCATTCTCTTATTCATAGATTAGCGGAAACTTATTTAAGCCCTTCTTTTTACTTTGGTTCATCTTATGCGGAATAAAATAAGACTATTATTGAGACCGCTGTTATAAGCGTAGGAAGTTGAACATAATTGCCAACTTAATTTAATCAACGGCCAATTACAATTGTTCCCAACCAATTTTCAAATTTATTTTCGTTCGACTCCTTCGGTTGCTGGTAAACTTATTTGAAAAGTCGAATTAGTGTAGCGAAACCTCCTGCTTTTTTACGCTTTTTAGAGGAAGCAATTGATGTGGTACAAGAGTGCGACGCAACAGAAGTGAAATAGAAATACTAATGCTGGTTACATAAATAGATATGAAAAAACTTATAACGATTGCCTTTTGTTTTAGTGCTACAATACTAGGTGCGCAGAAAACTAATATTTATAAAAACGATTGGATAGATTTTAATAAGAATGGTAAGAAGGATGTATACGAAGATCCTTCTCAGCCAATTGAAAAGCGGTTAGATGACCTTCTTTCTCAGATGACTTTGGAAGAGAAGACTTGTCAAATGGCAACCTTATACGGTTATGGTCGTGTTTTAAAAGATGAAATGCCTACGCCTAAATGGAAAAACGAAATCTGGAAAGATGGTATTGCCAACATAGATGAAGAGCTAAGCAGTAATAAATTAAAGACGCAATATTCTTTCCCTTTTAGCAAGCATGCCGACGCGATTAATACCATACAAAAATGGTTTGTCGAGCAAACCCGGTTAGGTATTCCCGTTGACTTTACTAATGAAGGTATTCATGGACTTACACATGAAAAGGCAACGCCTTTGCCTGCTCCTATTTCGATTGGTGCCACCTGGAATAAAGCATTGGTAAGGCAAGCAGGCGAATTGGTTGGAAGAGAAGCAAAAGCATTAGGGTATACCAATATTTATGCACCTATACTTGATGTAGCAAGAGACCAGCGTTGGGGAAGGGTAGTAGAATGTTATGGAGAAGATCCGTTTTTAATTGCCGAGTTAGGAAAGCAGATGGTATTAGGTATTCAGAGCCAGGGAGTGGCCTCGACTCTTAAACATTTTGCAGTGTATAGCATTCCAAAGGGCGGGAGAGATGGTAATGCGAGGACGGATCCACATGTAGCGCCAAGAGAAATGCACCAACTCTTTATGTACCCTTTTGAAAGGGTAATAAAAGAGGCGAAGCCAATGGGTGTTATGAGTAGCTATAACGATTGGGACGGTGAGCCTGTAACGGCCAGTCATTATTTTCTTACAGAATTATTGCGTGAGAAATATGGCTTTAAAGGCTACGTGGTTTCGGACAGTCGTGCTGTTGAATTTATTTCAGAAAAACATCATGTGGCTGAAGACTTTAAAGACGGTATTCGTCAGGCTGTAGAGGCGGGTTTAAATGTCTACACAAATTTTAGAATGCCCGACGTTTACATTCTTCCTGTTCGTGAGCTGGTAAAAGAAGGAAAACTGTCTATAGCAAAAGTGGATGAAAGAGTAAGAGATGTGTTAAGGGTGAAATTTATGCTGGGATTATTCGATTCGCCTTTTGTAAAAGATCCTAAAGCAGCCGATAGAATTGTTCATACTGCTAAAGACGATTCACTGGAGTTACAATTAAACAGGGAGTCGCTGGTATTGCTGAAAAACAAAGATGGTTTACTACCACTCAATAAAAATAACGTCAAAACAATTTTGGTGACGGGGCCTTTGGCTAACGATGCCAGTTATGCAGTAAGTCGGTATGGTCCTCACAATAATCCTATAACCACCGTACTGGATGGTATAAAAGCAAAACTTGGCAATAATGTAAATGTAGTATTTGAGAAAGGCTGTAATGTAACAAGTGCAGGATGGCCGGAGATAGAAATAATTGCTGCACCGTTACCAGTTGGTGAAAAAGACAGTATAAACAGGGCAGTACTTGCTGCGGCAAATGCAGATGTAATTATTGCTGTACTAGGTGAAGATGAAAAAACAGTGGGCGAAAGCCTGTCAAGAACGTCGTTGGATTTGCCGGGGAGGCAACAGCATTTATTGGAAGCTTTATACGCCACTGGGAAACCGGTAGTCCTGGTGCTTATTAACGGGCAGCCACTTACTATTAACTGGGCGGATCGTTTTATACCATCCATCTTACAGGCTGGATTTCCTGGTCCCTCTGGTGGAAAAGCGATAGCTGAAGCTTTATTTGGAGATTACAACCCGGGTGGCAAACTTTCTATGACGTGGCCAAAATCAGTCGGGCAGATTGAATACAATTTTCCCTTTAAACCCGGATCTCATGCTGGCCAGTCTCAGACAGCTGATCCCAACGGATACGGGAAGACCCATGTAAACGGACCGTTATACCCTTTTGCCTACGGTCTAAGTTATACCACTTTCAAATATACCAATCTGTCGGTAACACCCCAGGTGCAAGCACAAGGAGGAAATGTTGAAGTGTCAGTTGAAGTAACTAATACAGGCAAAACGAAAGGGGATGAGGTGGTTCAGCTTTATATTAAAGATGTAGTGAGTAGTGTTACCACATACGAAATGCAGCTGCGTGGTTTTGAAAGAGTTTCCTTATTGCCAAGTGAAACTAAAACACTAAAATTTACCCTTAGCCCTGACGACCTCGCCATTATTGATAAGAATATGAATAGAACAGTTGAACTTGGAAAGTTCGAAGTATTGATAGGAAGTTCTTCTACTGATATTAGGTTAAAAGGGACATTCCATATTAGATAATCACTTTATAGTACATTTTTGATCTCTTGTAATATATTATGATTTTCGGTTGTGTTAATAAATTATTAACCTGATTATTCCTATTAGATTGCAGATTGTGCAGGATGGGATGTTAAAAAAGCTTACTAAATGGATAATTGAAGCAATTTAAAAGAGATGGAAAATAATTTACTTGCAGAAGATATTAATCAAATCTCTACTTTTTAAATTAGCCCAAGGGTTTTTTAAAATTTGTGTTTCTTAATATTGCTCTAACAGATTGTAATCTCCTTTGGGAGATATTAAATTTAAATTTTTGATTGCTATATGGAAATGAAATCTATTCCTTTTCTTTCTGCATCTACTGTATGCAGGAAAACTCTACTCTTGTTTTTTACACTTATTCAACTTGCGTTTTTTAACCAGGTACTAGCCCAGACCAGAAGGGTGACTGGTACCGTAAACGAGGTAAGTGGTACCGGCATCCCAGGTGTAACGGTAAGTGTAAAAGGAAGTGCAGTAGGGACTTCAACAGATACTGCAGGGCGTTATTCAATACAGGTAGCAGGAAACAACGCCGTCCTTGTTTTTTCTTTTGTGGGTTATATAAGCAAGGAAGAAACAGTAGGTAATCGTACAAACCTAAGTACTACTTTAAGTAACAGTACTTCCAATTTAGAGGAAGTTATTGTGGTTGGGTATGGTACACAAAGAAAAAGTGACATAACCGGGGCAATTACTTCTATTAGTGCAAAACAAATTGAAGAGCGCCAGGCTGTGAACCTGGCGGATGCACTTCAGGGACAGGCTGCTGGATTACTTGTAATAAACGACGCCGGAGAGCCAGGTGCAGAAGGGAGCATTACTATCAGAGGTGGTTCTACTTTTTCAAGTGCCGGTAATAGTCCCTTGTTTGTAATTGACGGTGTAGTAGGAGCTAATTCAGGAGGTTTGAATCCTAACGATATCCAGTCAATTGATGTTTTAAAAGATGCAGCTTCTTCAGCTATATATGGTTCGAGGGCTGCCAATGGGGTTATCATAATCACCACAAAACGTGGTGTTGAAGGAAAGCCAAGAATTGAATTTCGGTACTTAAGAAAATGGGGAACAATGGCCCATAAGTTAAGACAAGCTAATTCTACCGAGGTTAGGTTGTTTAGAAACCTACAAAGCGGTAACCTAACAGGGTCTGCTGGCGGTAGTACAGACTCCCTAAATCCCGGGTTTAATGCTGATAATGACTACCAGGATGTAATAACGCAAACTGCTATCCAAGATCAGTACGATTTCAGTATTAGTGGTGGAAGTAAGAATATAAGCTACTACAATAGTATTCGTTATATTGACGATAAGGGTTTAATAGTTAATAGCTGGAATAAGCAAATTCAGGTAAGAACAAATATCGACTATAACCCAACAAATCGTATGCGTTTCAGTACTCGCCTTCAATTTGGCTATAGGAACAGAAACGATATAAACGAGGGTAATACAATCAACCAAACTTTTCAACGCCCTACGAATTTTACCCTATACTATCCTGATGGATCTTTAACGGGTTTGTTTAGTGGCAGGCGTAACCCTCTTACAGTAGCGCTTTACGAGGTGAATGAAGATACTCGGTACGATGGCCAGTTATTTAATGAAATGCAATACACACTTGCAAAAAGCTTAAAATTTACTACAAACTTCGCTTTCAATTTCAGGGAGACCCATGAAGTTTCTTTTCAGCCAAAAATTTTGAGTAGCGCCGTTCCAACTTCAAACAGTGGTAGCGAAGGTTTTTCAAGAGGTACAGAATGGCAATACCAGGCGTACCTGAACTACGATAAAACTTTTCTAAAAAACCATAAAATCAATGGTACCCTAGGCTTTAGTGCGGAGAAAGGCCAAAGTAACGGTACTAATACTTCAGCAAGGAATTACGCCAATGAAACCATTATCACGGTTAACTCAGCTCAAACCATCTTGCCTGCAAGCTTTAGTGCAAGTGGAAACTCTCTTGCTTCTGTTTTCGGTCGTGCTGGTTATAGTTTTAAAAATAAATATACGGTTAACGGAACTTTCCGTTACGATGGATCCTCTCGGTTTGGTAAGGAAAATACCTGGGGCGTTTTCCCTTCCGTTGGTGTTGCCTGGAACTTGTCAAACGAAGAATTCATGAATTGGTCAAAAGGGTTTTTATCAAATGCGAGAGTTAGAGCTAGCTATGGTAAAGTGGGCAATGAAAGGATAGGCAATTATGATGCTATTCAGCGATATAATTTTGGTAGCTATTATTACAATGGACTTTCAGGGGTTGCTTTCGGTTCGTCATTTGGCAACCCGGCTCTTTCATGGGAAAGTTTAGTTCAAACGAATATTGGAGTTGATTTAGCCTTTCTTAAGGGAAGAATAAATGTTACAGCAGACTATTTTATCAAAACAACTGAAGATCTTTTATATAATCGTCCTTTACCTCGCGAAACCGGTTTCAACAGTGTTAGGGTGAACTTAGGTAGCATTCAAACGAAGGGTCTTGAGTTCCAGGTAAACGCTGTACCTATTACTAAAAAAGATTTTGAATGGTCTGTTGTTGCAAACTTTACTAAATATACTGGAAGGGTTAAATCTCTTTATAACGGAGAAGCTTTTCAAACAGGTAATACAAGTGATGGAGGTAATGCAGGTTGGTTAATTAGAGAGGGTGGTAGACTTGGTGATTTTTACGGTTGGAAAGCAAAGGGTGTTTATGCTTACGACCAGTCCAACGCCTATACTAATGATTGGGTTCAGCTAACACCCGTATTCGATCCGAATGGTGCATTTACAGGGTATACTCTTAACGGCAAACCTTACTCAGGAGCAGTGAATAGCCTTTACGGAAAAGGTGCTAAACTCAGAGGCGGAGACGTGATTTTTGAAAACGTGAATAAGGACAGTGTTATAGATGACCGTGATAGAATGGTGATAGGTAATGCCCAGCCTGACTTTTATGCTGCTATCATTAACACCTTCCGTTACAAACAATTTTCTCTTTCATTTACCTTCAACACAATGTGGGGACATGAAATTTATAACAATGCAGCACAAACTCTTGATAACTACGCTACCAGCCATATTATCCCAAGGCCTGCTACTATTTACAATGCGTGGAGGAAACAAGGAGACGTAACTAATGTTCCTGAAGTTCAAAGGAAAAACAACACTGGTAACTTCCGAATGAACACTAGCTTCCTCGAAAATGGTTCGTTCCTTAGATTATCGTACGCAAGACTTACTTATGCACTTAAGTCTCAAGTCGCTAAGAAGGTTTTCACTAAGGGCATTAACGGCTATGTTTACGGCAGTAATTTGCTCACATGGACGAACTATAGTTGGTTCGATCCTGAATTCTCTTCCTCAGATCCTTTACAATCTGGCCAGGATAATGGACGATATCCACGTCGTCGTGAGGTTGGTTTAGGCATTAATGTTAATTTTTAAAGATTGTCTACAATGAAAAAAATAATAGCACTTTTCTCCCTGGCAACAGTTGTTGTTGCTTTCACCGGTTGTAAGAAGTTTCTTGATGAAAAGCCTCAAACAGAAATTGCTTCAACCGAGTACTGGAAATCAGAAGATGACATTAAAACTGGCCTTGCTGCCATGTATGATGGTCTTCAGCAAACCCTTGACAACAATTATACTTTGTATGGAGATGTACGTACAGATGAAGTAGATGTTAATCAATATGGTGACGATGCATTTGTGGTAAACTCTTTAAGTGCTACAACTGGGGCTGCAGATTGGACTAATTTCTATGTCACCATTGCAAGAGCTAATCTTGCACTTAAGTATATTCCCATTGTTAAGAGTGTTCACCAAACAAGTATTGACCAAAAGTCTATCAACCATTATTTGGCCCAGTGTTATACCACCAGGGCATTATGTTACTTCTGGATAGTAAGGCTATGGGGTGATGCTCCTGTAAGAACGGTTCCCTACGAAGATTTGAACGAAAATCCTAATCTTGAAAGAACAGCAGCTCAAACAATAATTGATACTTTAATTATTAAAGATCTTGAAAGAGCAGCAGCACTTTCCAATCCTTCCTTAAACTCTGTGCATGAAGCCAACATCGGTGCTACCTATGCCATTTTAATGGATGTTGCTATGTGGAATAAGAATTATACAAAAGCTGTGGAGTGGTACAATAAACTCACAGCGCTTAATAAATATTCCCTGGAGCCAAGAGCTAATTGGAAAACGATTTTCACAGATCCGGCTAGTACAAAAGAAGCCATATGGCACCTAAATTGGGACTGGACGGTTGATGGAGGTGCAAACGTTTCGCAGCTTATTGGTGCAGGCGAAACAAATAGCGATTTTATGGCAGAAGACTCTGTTTGGAATTACTGGACTAATCCTGCAATCAGGTATGTAGACATAAGAGGGGGACAAACAATTGATACCAACGTCACAAATCGCGATAAATTTCCAAAATTCTACCCTGTTAACCTTAATGCAAACAGGCAACAAATTTATCCTAACTCAGCTGAGGCTAACATTAAGTTTCCTTTATACCGTTGGGCGGATATTTTGCTACTAAGAGCTGAAGCTGCTAACAAGCTAAATGATGTTTCAACTAGCACAGGTTCCTTGTTCTTCCTTAACCAGGTACGTAGCCGTGCAGGTTATACAATACCTTACACTTACACAGGCACAACTAATATGTCTTTAACTACTATGGCACAAAGGGAAAACGCCATTCTGGAAGAGAGAAAATTAGAACTTTACATGGAGGCCAAAAGATGGTTCGACCTTGTAAGAACAAACAAAGTAATTGAAGTGATGGACCCATACATAAAAAGACGCCAGTTACAACGTGCTTCCCCTCCAACAGGGTTTGGGGATCCAAGAACAATCTTGTGGCCGCTGCACCGAACTGTGTTAAACTCAAACCCGCGTCTTGTACAAAATCCTCCTTATTAATCTCCTTAAAGAATAGTAGTATGAAATATCTAACAAAACTTTTGCTCCTGGGAGTAATACTTTCTTCAGTCGTTGTCACAAGCACAAGTTGTAAAAAAGTGCTTGGTCTTCAATTGCAGGAAAACTGGGAATTCCAGCCAGTTGTTTTAGACCCACACATCAATAAATCGGCCTGGGACTTTCTTAAAGACAGAGCTCTGGGTAAAGTGCCCGCCGATACCATTTTTAAACTTATGTACAACGGCATTATGTATGCTGGTATTGATACCAACTTGTACATGCAGCCAGGTAAAACTTTTATCTTTCTACATACGGATGCAATTAGAAGAGGTACAAATACCGACTCGTATTGGGGATACTACAAAGTAGGAACACCGCTTAAAGTTGGCACTAAGTGGGAAGACTATCCTAAGGAGACTGTTAAAAATTGGTTGCTTTATTTAATTGCTGACGGGGAGCATAACTTCGGAACAGTTAACCACATCGTAAAAGAAGTACAGACAGCTATGCCTAAAAATGCTGATCCTAAAAATCCTGAAAGCCTCATTTACTTTAGCATTATGAACGATCAGAATTTTAAATTTAGAATAAACGACTTTATAGGGACCAAGCGTTCTACGCAAGCCCGTACTGCTGGCATTATAGCCACAAACGGTCCGGTACATGTAGTTGACCGTATAGTTGAATTCAATAAATAATATTAATATGGATTAAAAATGAACAGGCATTCTTTAAACAAGGGTGCCTGTTTTTTTATTCCTTTTCCTTTGCTTATTTCTATTTGTTAGCCAGCAAGTAATCTTTGTGCAGCTCCGGTTGCGTCGCACTCTTGAGCCGAAACAATCCTTATCGGCTTTTAAAAAACAACTCGGGTGCTTCAATTATCAATAGGAAGGTTGCTTAACATGTGAGATTTCAAAAACAGTACGATTAAAATTTATAAATGAAAATATCCTTTGTTATCTTTTTAAACTTGCTTACCCTTTCGCTTGTCGCACAGCAGCAGTCAAATAGTATAAACTGGAAGCCATCCATGGCCAAGCAAGATTTAGTATTTGATACTTTAACCAACAAGTGGGAAGAGGGCGCATTTCTTGGCAATGGTTTAATAGGTGCAATGGTTTATCGTGAAGATAAGAATGCTATTCGCTTTGATTTAGGTAGAACAGATGTTGTCGATCATCGGGAAGGTATAAACCCCTCTATTGGAAGAGCAAGAATGCCTATTGGAAAATTTGTATTTCGCACTGTTGGGAACATTCAAAAAATTCAACTTCGCCTTGATCTTTGGAATGCACAGCTCTATGGAACGATCTATACTGATAAAGGTGCCATTCATTTGCAAGCATTGATACCAGCTACTAAAGATGTAATGCTTTTCAACACCTCAACAAGTACTACCAATAAAATATTTAATTGGGAATGGAAGCCGGAGAAATCAATAAGTCCTTTCCTAACCTTAGGCCGTGATAGCGCTTCTAAGTATCCTGCTAATCCAGATTATGTTATTTCAAAAGAGAAGAACATAAACTATAACTACCAGGCTTTACTAGCAGGTGGAAGTTATACAACAGCATGGAAAGAAATGCCTATGGCGAAGCAACAATCATTAGTTCTAACTATTCAAAATACTTATCCAAAAAATGAATCAAAGAAGCAGGCAGAACAAACAATAAATTCTGTTTCTGCAAAGAACTTCGCTTCTTTAATCGCTGCTCATCGTAATTATTGGCATGCTTTCTATCGAAAAAGCTTTATCTCAATCCCCGATAGCAGGTTAGAAAGTTTTTGGTGGATACAGCAATATAAGATGGCTTCAGCCACACGTATTGGGGCTTATGCAATAGACTTAATGGGACCCTGGTATAAACCTTCCCCGTGGCCCAAGTACTGGTGGAATTTAAATGCTCAACTTACCTATTATCCTTTCTACAGCTCAAACCATGTTGACCTTACAAGCCCTTTAATGAAAATGGTAAATGATAACATTGAGAACCTTTCAAAGAATGCGCCTGAACCTTACCAACATAACTCTGCTGCGTTAGCTCGTTCTGGTCCGTTTACTTTAACAGCACCAGTAAAAGTTTTGAAAGGTAATGATAGCACCGGTAGTTCAGCTTCATTGGAATTAGGCAATCTTACATGGTTACTGCATGTTTATTGGCAAGCCTATGAACATACTTATGATAAGAAGATCATGAGGAATATTTATCCTGTTCTTACAAGAGCAATCAACTATTACCTCAACATCATTGATAAAGGCAACGACGGTAAGTATCATCTTCCTTATACTTACTCGCCTGAATATCCTAAAGGAATTACAAGAGATGCTAATTATGATTTGTCCGTACTACGCTGGGGTGCAAAAACGCTTTTGTACATAAATAGAGAGTTAGGATTGAATGATGCATTGGCTACAAAATGGCAGGACGTACTTGATAATCTAACACCTTATCCTGCAGATGCAAAAGGATACAGGATTGGAAGGGATGCAGACTTTTCTATTTCACATCGTCACTATTCTCACTTGCTACAGGTATATCCGCTTTATGATGTTAACTGGGACCAACCAGAAAATAGAGATATTATTTCAAGGTCGTTGAAACAGTGGAAGAGCAAGGATGAAGCATGGAGAGGTTACTCTTACACGGGCTCTGGTTCTATCTATGCAATAATGGGCAAGGGTGATAGTACCTGGAAGCTGTTGAATGAAATGATAGATAAAGGCCGCTTTGCCATAAAGCCTAATACTATGTACCTGGAAGCTGGTCCTGTAATTGAAACACCATTGTCAGCAGTGACTACAATGAATGAAATGCTACTGCAAAGCTGGGACAGTGTTATTCGTGTGTTTCCTGCAATACCAACTGCATGGAAGGATGCTTCATTTGATAAGATGTTAGCTAAAGGTGCTTTTGAAGTAAGCGCTGTTCGTAAAAATGGAGCAACACAATTTATTCGGATCAAAAGTTTAGCAGGTCAACAATGTTTGGTTAAGACTGGTTGGAGCGGTGATGTTAAGGCAACCGGTAAACGTTCATTTAAAGTAACTCCACAAGGTGATGATGTAGTTGCAGTTGATTTGAAGAAAGGGGAAGAGATAATTTTGTATACAGGTACTAAGCCTTCTTCATTCGTTATGTCTGAAGGAAGTGATGATGGAAAGTATAATCATTGGGGATTACCGAAGAAGAAATAATTAAAGTATAATTTTTTCACTCTAAGGTGCAAAGATTAAATTAAGGTGCAAAGTTATCCTTTGCGTCTTTGCTCCTTTGTTTCTTTGCGTGAAACTGTATTCGCAGAACAGAGATATACCAGTACAAGTGAGTGACACAACGATGTTGAATGGATGAACGACTGCTTGAGAACAAATAATATTTCAAAACATTATAGCATTAAAAAGAAGAGATTAAGCGATGAGAATTAAGCAGGTAATTTTTGCATGTATGCTTTTATGTTGTGAGGCGTTGTATGCACAACAAAGAACACGATTAAATGATAATTGGCAGTTTGTAAAACAAGACCTCGGTGGTGTTTGGGAAGCAGTACGATCTGTAAAAGCAGGCAACCCTGAAGATGTTCCATTATGGACGAATGTTACTCTGCCGCACTGTTATAATGCTGAAGATGCAGTAGACCCTTACGTAAATTATTACCAGGGACCAACATGGTATCGTACGCAGCTCGATGTAAAAAATACTTACGCCAATGGCAGAACTCTTTTGCATTTTGAAGGGGTAGGGCAGAAGGCAGACGTATATGTTTATACAACGAAGGTTGGCTCACATGTCGGTGGTTACGATGAATGGACAGTGGACATCACAGATGCATTGGAAGCTTTTAAAAAGATGGATGTTAATCAAAAACAGTTCAAGGGTAAAGTGCCTATTTCAATTCGTGTTGATAATAGCCGCGACCTTGAAATGATACCTTCTGACTTAAGTGATTTCAATTTATATGGAGGGCTTTATCGTTATGTAAATCTTGTATATGCGCCTGCTGTTTCAATTGATAAACTGTTTGCATTTACAGAAGTTGATAAAGATGGTAAGCTTGGAAAGTTGAGTGTAAGAACAAGGTTTTACAATCCTTCGAATGCTAACGCTGCAACTGTTGCTATACGTTTATTAGACCCTTCAGGTAAACAAATTCAGAAAGTAGAAAAGGCATTAAGCAATTTGCAGGGAGACGTAGCGGTTGCAGATATCAATGTGAAAGCGCCTCAATTATGGCATACTGATAAACCTGTTTTATATACTGTTGAAGCAACAGTAACTACCGCTGCAGGAACATACACTCAAACTGAAAAAGTGGGCTTTAGAAGTTTTGAGTTTGTAAAGAAAGGACCATTCATGTTGAATGGCAAACGATTGTTGTTAAGAGGTACGCACAGGCATGAAGACCATGCAGGTGTTGCACAAGCAATGACAGAAGACATGATGCGAACAGAGATGGTAATGATGAAAGAGATGGGTGTGAACTTTATTCGTTTGGGTCACTATCAACAGTCACGAAACATTTTAAACTTATGTGATAGCCTCGGGATAGTAGTATGGGAGGAAATTCCGTGGTGCCGTGGTGGCTTGGGTGGTGAACGTTATAAACAACAAGCTCGTCGTATGCTTACTAATATGATTGAGCAACATTACAATCATCCTTCAGTAATCATATGGGGACTGGGTAATGAGAATGACTGGCCCGGTGACTTTTCTACGTTTGATACTTTAGCTATCCGAACATTCATGAAAGAACTTCACGACCTCTCTCATAAGCTTGACCCTTCACGCAAAACGGCTATTCGTCGTTGTGATTTTTGTAAAGACATTGTTGATGTTTATTCGCCGTCTATTTGGGCTGGTTGGTATCGTGGTATTTATACGGAGTATAAAGATGTATCAAGAGCTGAGTTTGAAAAGGTAGACCACTTCCTGCACGTTGAGTGGGGTGGTGATAGTCATGCCCGTCGTCATTCTGAAAATCCTGACAAGGCCTTGCAGAAAGTTGGTAAAGCTGGTGCTGCTGATGAACGTGCAGGTGATGCATCGCTGCAAGGTGGTGCTGCAAGGGTTTCGAAAGATGGAGACTGGAGTGAAAGCTATATCTGTAATTTGGTTGACTGGCACTTGAAAGAGCAGGAAACAATGCCCTGGTTAACGGGTACTGCTCAATGGCCTTTCAAAGATTTCTCTACACCTGTTCGTCCTGATAACCCTGTTCCTTACATGAACCAAAAGGGTGTAATTGAAAGAGACTTTACAAAGAAGGAAGCATTCTATGTGTTCCAATCTTTCTGGACAACAAAGCCGATGGTTCATATCTATGGTCATTCGATGCCCGTACGTTGGGGCGATGAGGGTGAGACTAAAATGATAAAAGTGTATTCGAATTGTGATGAAGCAGAACTGTTTGTTAATGGCAAAAGCGTTGGAAAAAAAACGCGTAACAGCCAGGACTTTCCTGCTGCCGGTTTGCGTTGGGAAGTGCCCATGTATAAAGGCGCTTACACTGTAAGAGTTGTTGCAACAAAAGGTAAAGAGCGTTTGGAAGACCAAATCAACTTCACTTATCAATCAGATAAATGGAATAAGCCATCAAAGCTTGCTATTGAAAAATTAAGTGAAGAGAATGGCGTGGCAACCATACAGGTTAAGTTGCTCGACAACAAGAATGTTCAATGCATGGATGCTGTTAATTGGGTACGCTTTGATTTAGCTGGCGACGGTAAGATGATAGATAACCAGGGTACGTCAACCGGCTCTCGTAAAGTGCAGGCATATAACGGTACCGCTATCATAAGAGTAAACACGAATGGCGGTAAAAGTGTTGTGAGTGCTAAGGTAGATGGAGTGCCTACAAGCATTATCACGCTTTAAGTTCTTTATAATGGTTAAGGTGTAGAAGAACTTTTTGTACTAAGCAGATTGCTACTATTAAGCTTCCGTTGCGTCGCACTCTTGTACCTATGTTCTCTGCTCGTCATTGCGAGGACGAGGTAGGAGGACGAAGTAATCCGCTGATGAAATGGGAGCATGTTTTATATAACAGGTTTACTTAAAGAGAGCAGGTTGCTTCGTCGTTCCTCCTCGCAATGACGATACTTTTGTTTGTCTCACTGAGCTTGTCGAAGTGTTGTTCAAGATTAGTACATCTGCTCCACACGGCTTCGACAAGCTCAGCCTGACAAGGACCTGTTTTTTGTTGCCATTTGTTTAAGTAGTGCAAGTGTGCGACGCAACGATGATGCTATAAAAAGCGAATGCTGGTATCAAAAAAATTACTTGTAGTCATAACAACTTGCCCAATAAAAATTATGATGAAAAACATTTCACTACTCATACTGCTAACCTGCTCTACCTTTTGTTTTGCCCAAAATAAAAAGTTGGATGCAACACTTAAGCTGTGGTATAACAACCCAGCAGAAAATTGGAATGAAGCATTACCAATTGGCAATGGCAGGTTGGGTGCAATGGTTTTTGGAAACCCGGCTAAGGAGCAATTACAGTTGAATGAAGAAACCGTTTGGTCAGGCGGGCCAAATAATAATATTACTGCTGAATCAGGTGCTGCAATTCCGGAGTTAAGAAAGTTATTGTTTGAAGGTAAGTTTTTAGAAGCGCAGGCACTCGCTGATGTGGAAATGATGCCGAAGCGCAACAGTGGAATGGTGTATCAAACAGTTGGCAACTTGTTTTTAAATTTTGATGGTCACCACAAAGCAAAGAACTATTACAGGGATTTAAATATTGAGAAAGCAGTAGCAACAGTTACTTATGAAGTTGATGGAGTTAAGTACAAACGTGAAATGTTTTCTTCGTTTACTGATAATGTTATAATCGTTCGTTTGACTGCTGATAAGCCTTGTAAAATTTCTTTTGCAGGTTCAATGGAAACACCACAAAAGGTGGAGGTAAAAACGGCGAACAATAAACTGGTCCTTTCAGGTATAACAAGCGACCATGAAGGTGAAAAGGGTCAAGTAAAATTTGAAGCGCAGGTAAAAGCTTTGGCTGAAGGTGGCAAAGTTAGTTATGAGAATAATTCAATCGTTGTTAAGAATGCAAATGCTGCAACTGTATTTATTTCTATTGCAACCAACTTTAAAAACTATAAAGATATAAGCCGAGATGCTTCGGCTAAAGCTTCATCATTTCTTGATAAAGCAATCACTAAAAATTATGCTGCTGGTTTAAATGTACATACTAAGTTTTACCAGCAATATTTCAATAGAGTTAAGCTTGACCTTGGCGTCACAGATGCCGTTAACAAACCTACTGATGAACGGATAGCAGCGTTTGCAAAATCAAATGATCCTCATCTTGCTGCTATGTATTTCCAGTTTGGAAGATATTTACTGATATCAAGTTCTCAACCAGGCAATCAACCACCGACACTACAGGGAATTTGGAATGATAAGATGTTACCACCGTGGGATAGCAAGTATACCATCAACATCAACACCGAAATGAATTACTGGCCGGCAGAAGTAACGAACTTATCAGAGCTGCACGACCCGTTGTTTAAGATGTTGAAAGACCTCTCTATAACAGGCCAGGAAACTGCAAAGGTGATGTATGGAGCGAAAGGATGGGTAACGCATCATAATACAGACTTATGGCGCATAACTGGTCCTGTTGACAGACCTTATGCTGGCCTATGGCCAATGGGTGGTAACTGGTTAAGCCAACACTTGTGGGAGCATTATATGTTTACTGGTGATAAGAAATTCTTGCAGGAATATTATCCTCTTTTAAAAGGTGCCTGTGAATATTACCTGGATGTGTTGCAGGAAGAACCAACAAATAAATGGCTGGTGGTAGCGCCTTCCAACTCTCCGGAAAATACTTATGTAGAAGGTAAGCGTGTTTCCATTGCAGCAGGTACTACTATGGACAATCAACTGCTGTTCGACCTTTTTACTAAAACAAGTAAGGCTGCCGAAATATTAAAACTTGATAACGATTTTCGTAAAAAACTACAAGCTACTATTACAAGATTAGCACCAATGCAAATTGGCAAGCATAGTCAATTACAAGAATGGATGCATGATTTAGATCGTCCCGACGATAAGCATCGCCATGTATCTCACTTGTATGGTTTATATCCCGGCAATCAAATCTCTCCTTATAGGACACCTGAACTATTCGATGCTGCAAGAACATCATTGATTTATCGTGGTGACCCTGCTACTGGCTGGTCCATGGGTTGGAAGGTAAATTTATGGGCTCGATTTTTAGATGGTAACCACGCCTATAAATTAATAACAGACCAATTGAAATTAGTAGGTGGTCGACAAGATAGTGTGAACATGAAGGGTGGGGGAACTTATCCGAATATGTTTGATGCACATCCACCTTTCCAAATTGACGGCAACTTTGGTTGTACAGCAGGGATTGCTGAAATGTTATTACAATCCCATGATGGAGCTATTC
>JAQBNN010000051.1 GCA_028288505.1 Segetibacter sp.
CCGTTACGATCACTTTTTGTCGTCACGCTCTTTTTGATGGTTTTAAAGTTTATCTTAATTGTTTTAAATTCTACTATGCGGATTGTTTTATCCTTATTATTCCTGTCATCTTTCGCTGTAAAAGCACAAGACACAAATCGACCGATCCTTGCGAGAACTTCTGGTAAGATAACTATGCTTTCCTATGGCTTGGGAGAGGATAGACTAGGCGGCGCAAAAGCGGGATACGTTGATACAAACGTTTTAGTTAGAATAATCGATTCAACAAAAGACTTGTATCGCATACAATTGTCAAAGTCAAGAAATGCCTTTGTCAACAAAAGTGATGTTGCAAGGGACACTGTTACTACTTTAAAGCCTTTTTACCTGACGCAAAGCTGGAGTGTAAGAGGTGATGATCACTACGATTATATCAATCTTAGTATGGATGAAAGACTACCATACAAAAGTTGGATGGAGGTAAACCCTTCAAAGATTTATATTGAATTGTACGGCGTACAAAGCAACACTAACTGGATCACTCAACTCAAAAGCGCTAAAGAAGTAAAGGACATTTATTTCAACCAGGTAGAGGATGATATTGTAAGGATTACAATTGAACTGAAGCACCAGCAACATTGGGGTTATTCAATCAACTATCGCAACAAAAGCTTGTCAATAAAAGTTCGGCACCAGCCTAAATCACTAAAGTTAAGCAACATGCTGATAGCGGTAGATGCAGGCCACGGAGGTAGTAACACCGGCGCTACCGGCATCACAAGTAAAGCTTTAGAAAAAAACTATACGATCCGTTTTGCGAATGAACTGGAGAAATACCTGGTGAGAAAAGGAGCTAACGTTATAATGACGAGAACCCGCGACACCACCATTAATAATACTGACAGGGTTCTCATGCTACAAGAACGGATGCCCGACCTGCTAATAAGTATCCACTTAAATTCAAGTAGTAATAAAACGGTAAAAGGTGTAAGTACTTATTACAAGCATATAGGGTTTAGGCCTCTAACTACAACGATCTTGAAAAGAATGCTTGATTTAAAGCTGAACGAGTTTGGCAATATCGGCAATTTCAATTTCGCCCTGAGTGCACCAACTGATTTTCCAAACTCTTTGGTTGAAGTTGCTTTCTTAAGCAATGAAGATGATGAGAAGCTGATCCTTGATCCCCGGTTTCACACGAAAGTGGCTAAGAAGATAACCGCGGGAATTAAGGATTGGCTGAAGCAGGTTAAGAGATCGGCTTAACAAGTTTTGCCGCAACAGCTTCATCTAAAAACCAATGAAGCACTTTGTTAGAAGGCTGTATCAACTGCGCAGGGAATCGCTCAGGCTCATATTTTCCCTTCATAACATGCTGCAACGCATCAGCTTTATTTTTACCTGTCGAAAGAAATGCGGTGATCGCAGAAGCATTTACAACCGGCGTGGTAAGCGTTATCCGGTATGAGCCATCTGCTTCGTTTAGAACAGGTATCACCAGCGCCTCCTTCTCAAAATTTTCTTCTTTGTACGGAAACAGGGCAAGCGTATGTCCATCTTCCTCTAAACCCAATAAAGTAAGGTCAAACGAGGTCTCTTTGCCGGCAAAACACCTTAAAAGTTCTCTTTCATAATTCTCTGCTATTGTCAAAGGATCACCTTCCGTATCAATATTATGGATATTCTCGTGTGGTACCTGTAAAGGGTTCAGTAAAGCTTCCGTTGCTAATCTTGTATTACTCTGTTCACTGGTAGAAGGAACGACTCTTTCATCTCCCCAAAAAAAGTGCACCCGGCTCCAGTCAACTTTATCTTTAGATTCTTCTGCAAGAGCTTTGTAAAGGTGACCGGCAGTTTTACCGCCCAACAGAGCGAGGTAAAAAGAATTCTGGTTTTTCAGCGTGTTACCGATCACCTCGGTTATCCACTGAGCCATTTCTTTGCAGACCTCTTTTTCGTTTTTATAAATATGGAATGTATTCATTTTGGTCCCTATTTTAAACCCGTTCTTTAAATTAATTGCTCACCTCCAATTACTTATATAAATTTTGTTCCACCTATAAATTCAATGGAAAACAGTAGCCTGTTTTGTAAGTTTGCCGATAAATTTTTAGCTATGAGCAAGATGATAGAAGAGTTTAATGACTACCGCGAAAAGATGAATGAGGTGATATTAAGCAAGAACAACCTTGTAATGAAACGCCTGTGGAATTTAGATACGAACACCTACGATGAAGGCGCGTTAGATAAAAAAACCAAGGAAATGCTCGGCCTCGTGGCCAGCATGGTGCTGCGTTGCGACGATTGTATAAAGTACCACCTAGGAAAATCAGCAGAGCTCGGTGTAACGACCGACCAGATGTATGAAATCTTCGCGGTAGCCAATATTGTTGGCGGAACCATTGTAATCCCGCACACTCGCAGGGCCGCCGAATATTGGGAAGAGCTACAGGAAAATAAGTAAGGACATTTATTGATTTTGGTTTCCAGCCATACCTCTCCGATTAAGCACCGTTGCTACGCTCAGTTCATCCGCATCTAACTATTGAACCGGGCGTAGCATTTTTTTGCCACTCGACAACCATCGATCACGCTAAAAACTTCCACAGATCTACCTCGTTAATTTCGGCTGCCACTGTTTTTCAACTGCTGCCAATTGCTCTACAAGTACAAGTGAGTGACACAACGACGTCGCCATGAAAACTGCTGCTCGAGAACAAAAAGAATCAGAAAAAACTGTCCTCTTTTAAAGGTGCTAAAAGTAAAAAGGGCATTTTCATTACCTTGTGCTGCTATAATAACAGGCGTATGAAGAAACTTTTGCTAACCGGAATTATCCCTTTCATTTTAATAACAAAAACAATAGCGCAACCTGGTGAAAATATTAAGGCGCACGCCTGGGTTGACAGTGTGTTTAAAAAGTTGAACAAGCGGCAAAAGATCGCCCAGTTAATGATCATAAGGGCACACAGTAACCTGGGGAAAGAGCATGTGGACCAGGTGACACAACAGATTAAAAAATATAATGTAGGCGGCTTGTGCTTTTTCCAGGGCGGACCAGTGAGACAAGCGAACCTTACTAATTATTACCAGTCCATCGCCAAAACTCCCTTGATGGTTACCATAGATGGCGAGTGGGGTTTAGGAATGAGGTTAGACAGCGTAATTAACTTTCCCCGACAATTGATGATAGGCTCCGTGCAGGACGGGCAGTTGGTTTACAAATTTGGCCGGGCCGTGGGTGAGCAATGTAAGCGGCTAGGCATCCACGTAAATTTTGCTCCTGATGTTGACGTGAATAACAATCCTAATAACCCGGTAATCAACGACAGAAGTTTTGGTGAGGATAAATATAAAGTAGCGCTTTTTGGTGCACAGTACATGAAAGGCATGCAGGACGTGGGTGTGATGGGATGTGCAAAACACTTTC
>JAQBNN010000064.1 GCA_028288505.1 Segetibacter sp.
GGGACACATCACGATTTTGGCTCGAAAAGCTGGATGAAAGAAGAATTGCCAGGGATATGATCTTCTCAAAAAAGCAATACTATTCGTTGTCCGATTCAACCACTGGTTACCTTGTTGCATTAACCGACACAAATTCTTCCCGAACTATCTTTTCGAATTATATTTTAAAAGGGAACAAGCTTTATAAAATTACTACCCTTGCCGATTCGTCAAGTCAAAGCGCCTTTATAAACGATTTTTTCGCTAGCATCTCTCCGCTAAAAAATAATACAGGTCCTTCCATTTTTCAAAATAAGATCAATACTTTTTTTACTGACTTCAAAAGCACAGATTCTACAGCAAAGAAAAGAGCGAACTCAGCAATAAGCAGCTTGTATTTTGGAAAAGACGGTATAGAAAAAATTGCTGCTGCTATCAATGATTTAAAGTACAGTGACAAAGAATATTTTGAGTTAAAAAGCAAGCTGATTAACGAGCTGGGATATATTAATGATAGTTGTTGCACCGACCAAGTTGTCGGTATCTTAAAAGACCTGTATGAGAAAACTGCAGACACAAGTTTTTTTCAAAACCCTATCCTCAATTCACTGGCGAGACTAAAAACAAAATCATCTTTCGCTTTGTTAAAGCAACTGCTTTTACAAGATCCTCCAGTGTTTGAAAACTCTTACGATTACGCTGGAATATTCACCCACTTGTCTGATACGTTGCCATTATCAAAATCGATGTTCCCGGAGATACTTCAATTGGCTTCTGTTGAAGATTACAAGCCAAGGGTAAACAACCTCTTGCAAAACATGATCGATAGCGGTTACATAAAAGGAAACGATTACGAGAATTATTTCAGCCAGCTATATTTCGATGCTAAAATCCAATTGAAGAAGCAACAAAACAAGGATGAAAAGCGATTGCAGTTGGAGAAGAGCAAAGACGAAGATGCTATTGCTAGCACCGGAAGATATAGTTCAGGTTATAGTTCTACCCGTAATAACCTACTTACAGACTACTCGATTTTGCTAATGCCTTTTTACGAAAAGAACCCCTCCGTCCAGAAGTTTTTCGATAAGCTTTTACAATCAAAAGACCCTGATGTACAACTAAACACGGCTGTACTAATGGTGAAAAATAGTAAGAAGGTACCCGACACTTTATTTGAAAACCTGGCGGCGCAGGACGAATACCGGGCCAAGCTTCTAACAAAGCTCGAGAAGATTGGCATGCAAAAACTGTTTCCCGCAAAGTATAAAACGCAGGAAGGTATCGCCAGGGCTTTATTGCTAAACGATCGAAGCATTAAAAAGTTTTCGCAGGTCGAACTTATCAATAAGCAATCAATGGAAGTGAAGGGCCAGAGAGGAAATGTATACTTCTTCAAGTACAAAGTGAATAAAGATGATGATTGGCAGATCGGGATCAGCGGCCTTCAACCTATCAATTCAAAAGAGGTAAGTACTAACGACGACCTGGTAAAAATGACCGAGAAAAAACTGAAAGGCGATGAGCCGTTACAGGAACAGTTTGATAAACAAGTGAAGAAGCTATTGTATGGAATGCATAAAAGCAGCCGCAACTTTTTTACCGGCAGCGAGTATGGTTCTATCAGATCCATGTTTGGTGGTTACGAAGAAGATTAGTTTTCCAACTTAAGTCTTTCATAGCAGCATCGTTGTGTCACTCACTTGTACGGCATATCATTTTTAAAAAACAAAGCAGCAGTACGTCAACTGCTGCTTTGTTTTTTATATCTCATCCTTAATAAAAGCTGATCTTAGAAGCGCAAGTGTCGTACAGTAAGCCCGTTATTAATTAACTGCTTCAATGAGTCGATACCGATTTTCAGGTGCTTTTCTACATACTGCTTCGTTACTGCAACATCACTTGCTTCGGTTTTCACGCCTTCCGGTATCATTGGCGAATCGCTAACTAAAAGAATGGCGCCCGTTGGAATTTTATTATAAAAGCCTACCGTAAAAATGGTTGCCGTTTCCATATCTATTGCGTAAGCTCTTATCTTCTGCAGGTATTCTTTAAACTCGGTATCGTGTTCCCACACCCTGCGGTTAGTTGTATAAACTGTACCCGTCCAGTAATCAATACCGTAGTCACGTATAGTTGTCGAAATCGCTTTTTGTAAGGCGAACGCAGGCAATGCCGGTACTTCCGGCGGGAAGTAATCCCTTGATGTACCTTCTCCTCTAATTGCTGCTATTGGAAGTATTATATCGCCTATTTTATTTCTTCTTTTTAAGCCGCCGCACTTACCTAAAAACAAACATGCTTCCGGTTCAATCGCGCTTACCAGGTCCATTACAGTAGCAGCCTGCGGGCTACCCATTCCAAAGTTTATTATCGTAATTCCGTTTGCAGTAGCGCATTGGTAAGGCCTGTCAAGGCCAACAACAGGAACACCGTTCCATTCAGCAAACATAGTAACGTAGTTGCTGAAGTTAGTTAGCAAAATATACTTGCCGAAATTCTCCAATTTCTCCCCCGTATATCTGGGTAGCCAGTTTTTTACAATTTCTTCTTTTGTCTTCATACCAGTATTATTTTAAGCTTCAACCCCGAAAGTGGATTCTGTAAATTTAAGGAAATACTTTTGTGTAATGATAAGTATTGCCTTTCCGCAACCGTCATTTAAGATAAAAAAAGAAAAAGAAACTGAACTAATATTTGATGAATGCAGAAAAATATGGGTAGTACTTACACCTGAAGAATGGGTACGCCAAAACTTCCTGGAGTACTTAATAAAAGTAATGAAATACCCCGCAAAACTGTTAGCTGTAGAAAAGGAAATTACATTAGGCGATTTAAGAAAGCGGTGCGACATAGTAGTCTACAAAGAATCTAAACCCTGGATGATAGTAGAATGCAAAGAGATGGAGGTACCATTAAACGAAAGTGTAATTCGGCAAATACTTAATTATAATATTACCCTGCAGGTACCTTATTTAATTATTACAAATGGAAAGGCAACTTTTGGAATGGAGATAAAAGGCAGGGAAGCAAAGTGGATTGAAGAATTGCCTGACTTTGCAGCTTAGTTTAGTTATTTTAATGTTTGGGTTTTTGCTTCATATGCAACACACTGTTAATAATAACCCTATCGCTTTCTAATTCGTATACAACCACATAAGGAAACCGGTTAATTCTAATACGCCTGTATTTATGATTGATGTAAGTATAGTTTTCCGGATGTTTAACCAACTTTTCCGAAGCAATTTCTATTTCTTCTATTAGTTCATACCCTAATCCCTTCCTTTGTTTTTCATACCATTCGAAAGCTTCCTGTAGGTCTAATATTGCTTCTTCCTGAAGAACTAAGTTGTAACTCACATTATTTCTTTTTCCCGGTAATTATTTCTTTGGTTTCCTCCAGGCTATACGTTCTACTTTCCCTGCGTAAACGTTTTTCCCTTCTATCATCAAACTCCTTAATTTGTTCTTCACCGAACTGAAAATCCAAATCTTCATCCTCATTATATTCTTTTGCCAAAGCATACATTAGCTTAACCAACTTGTCATCACCCTTATCTACATAATCGTGCAATTTTTCCCGGATATTATTTGTCTTTTCCATGGCTGTTATTATAAGGCGAATTTACTTTTTATACATGATATTCACGACAATGTTCGAACGTAGTTCTTTGAAGCGAAGGCGTTGCTTGATTCTGTCAGAAGGACACTTTCCTCAAATGTAAAAAACCACTGCAATCAAGATTCAAAAATGATTTGCCGTACAAGTGAGTGACACAACGATGCCGCCGAGAAATACAAATGCCAGTAAACAAAAAATCCCCGGAAAATCAGGGATTTTTATACATAGAGTGAGTAAACTACTAAGGGAAAATCCCTAACTCGGCATAGCTGGTAGCCACCTTGTTAATAGCACAAACGTAAGCCGCTGTACGCATATCCGGGATTTCAGGATTTGCTTTCCAGATGTCCATGATCTCTCTTGTTGCGGTTATCATTGTTTCCTCCAAACCGCTGTGGACAAGATCAACCTCATCAGCGCCGTGCTCAATAAAAGTTCTTTCAGAACTTCTCACCTCTTTGCCGGTAAGCTCTTCAATTTGCCCGATGATGTGCTTGTTCATGTTCTCGGTAAAGCGCTTTTCCAAACGCCCGTAACGAACGTGGCTCAGGTTCTTCAACCACTCGAAGTAACTTACTGTTACACCACCTGCATTTAGGTACATGTCTGGTACTATCAACGTTCCTTTTTCAGCTAGAATTTCATCAGCTTCAGGGGTTAAAGGTCCGTTGGCCGCTTCTCCAATTATTTTAGCTTTTACTTTAGGGGCGTTTGTACCATTAATAACGTTTTCGAGTGCAGCAGGAATTAAAATGTCGCATTCTAATTCTAATGCATCGCTCGATAGTGGTAGGTTAGTGCCTCCCGGAAAGTTTAAAATAGTTCCCTTCGCTTTTCTATGTTGGAAAACTTCTTCTTCGTTCAATCCGTCAGCATTATAAATCGCTCCTTCAAATTCAGAAATAGCTATCACTTTTGCTCCGCCTTCCCTAAAATATTTTGCAGAGTGGTAACCCACGTTTCCAAGCCCCTGTACTACCACGGTTTTATCTTTTACACCAGGAGTTAAGCCTAGCTTTTCCATTACATCAACCATGTTACAAACTTCGCGGATGCCATAAAAAACGCCAAGACCTGTGGCCTCGGTACGGCCTCTTACACCACCTTGCGATACCGGCTTACCAGTTACACAAGCTGCAGCGTCAACTTCTCCCGGGTGCATTGCTACATAAGTATCAAGTATCCACGCCATTTCTCTTGCGCCTGTTCCGTAATCAGGAGCCGGAACATCGGTGCCCGGTCCAATAAAGTTTTTCTTAATGAGTTCGCTTGTATAACGGCGAGTGATCTTTTCTAATTCAAACGGAGTATATTTTTTAGGATCGATCTTAATGCCACCTTTGCCACCGCCAAAAGGCACGTTTACAATAGCGCATTTGTAAGTCATTAGCGCAGCAAGCGCCATCACCTCGTCCTGGTTTACAGCCATGCTAAAACGAATACCGCCCTTACAAGGTGTTTTATGGTGACTATGTTGAACACGATATGCTTCAATTACTTCAATAGTTTCTCCAATTCTCACCGGGAACCTCATTCGGTACACACTATTACAAGCTTTAATTTGCTCTAGTATACCACGATCCCAGGTAGTGAATTTAGCGGCCTTGTCAAAGCTTTGCACCACACTTTCGAAGAAGCTATATTCCTTAGTTTCTGACATGTTTTCTATTTTTAAAATGTTTATGACTTTATTTTTTTGGTGGCCGGCTCAATAACTTATTTGTTCATTCTTGCGTCGCACACTTGTACAGCATAAGCTTATTCAACTAGTGGCCACCTTTTTCCACGTTACTTATCTTTCTATCTAGCCGTGTCATATATATAATCAGGCCAACTAATATGGTAAGTACTACTGCAAGTACTACGTATATTTTTCCTTCGCTTCTCATTAAGCCCTCACTTTTTGCAGTCATACTTTTTTCTTGCGCCAACAGGGGCAGTTGTGCTAAAGCGAATAGTACAAACAATAAATATTTATTCCATTTATGCATGAGCCAGTTTTTTTTCTCTGTAAAGTTCAAAACGAATTTTTAGGGTGGTCATCCAAATGCCAAGTAGGGTCCAGCCTAGTACTGCCGGCCAAAAAACCATCCGCATGTTTGGGTCAAGATCTTTTCCTGCCATAGCAGGGTTTCCTTCAACGCCTTGCCCACCGGGATGGAGGCTTTCAACCATTCTTGGTATAATCCAAAGAGTGGGAAAAAGCATGGCGCAGGCAAAAATGTTGTATACAGCACCTATTCTTGCCCTCTTATCCATATCAGGAATAGAGTTACGCAAAATAAAGTAAGCTGCGTAAATTAATAATGCAATAGCGCTTCCCAATTGTTTGGGATCGTTGCTCCATGGCTCGCCCCAGGTATAGTTTGCCCAGATAGCGCCGGTTATTAAGCCTAGAATGCCGTACAGCATACCCGTTTTAGCAAAGGCTGTTGAATAAATATCGTTTGTAACAGATGGATTTATCAAATATTTTACTGCATATACTACAGATACGATAAACAGTACCATCATTCCAAACCACATGGGCACGTGGAAAAACAAATTGCGAATAGTGCCGTAAAGGTTACCGATAAGTGGTACTTTAATAAGCAAGCCCGCACTGAAGGTATAGAGCAATAAAAGGACAGACAATATTTTCCACCAGGATTGTCGAATCATGGTTTTCTATTTTTGAGGTTGCAGTGAAGTGTTTGGCAAGCATCTTTTTGCAACCTTTAGTAAATGTTGGCAAAAATAGGGGAAAGGCTACCAACGAAATGAATCTCACTATAAAATTTCGGGGCAAAAAATTTATTACCTGTTTAAATCAGTCTTTCCATAAGAAGGGAAAAAGGATAACAGAAAGTACGATAACCATAAAATCAAGCCCGACCAATAACAAACACATTTGTAAAAGACCTGCTTGTATTACTGATGAAAATGCAATTCCTGAGATCTTCATTAATAGCAGTAATTGAGGTATGATTATCGGAAAACCAAGAATAGCCATTAGGGCGGCTTGCTGTTGTGCCTTGGCTGCAATAGCTGCCAGGAAAGTAAATACGAGGCTGAGGCTTATCCCGCCTAAAGTCGCCAGCCCAACAAATTGTAGGGGATTACGAAGTGGATTACCCATTAAAATGGTGAAAAGTGCAAGGCTGAGTAAGCTCATCACCAGCATTAGTAACGCATTAAATAAGAGCTTGGATAAAATGAAATCCCTTGGCCCCGCAATAGAATAGAAGTAGAGCATTTTTCCTTTGCTTTCTTGCAAAAAGCTTTTCGCAACAGCATTAACGCAAACAAATAGCTGTATCATCCAAAATAAGCCGTTCCAAACTGCATCTTCTGGTTGCCCCATCGCCAGGAACAATACAAAGATCGTAGAGGCAACATATAATAGTACCCCGTAAAAACTATACTGTTGCCGGATCTCCAGCAGCAAGTCTTTTTTAAAAAGAGCTGATATGATTTTTAGGCTGTTCAATAATGGATAGAATCTTTTTTTATTTACTGATTAACTCACCATCGTGGTAAAGAGTTTCGGGATCAATATCTGCCTCGTTTATCCATTCCACTGTATCAAAGCTCACCTTTGCTGTATTAAAAATGCTTTCGTCTTTTAATGCCTTAAAGATTCCTGTTTCTAAATAAGGCTTCATGTCAAAAACCTTTTGCTCACCGTTCTGAAAAGTTAAGCGAAGGAGGTAATTGGTTAGAGGCTTTACATCTGTAACAGCAAAGTACATGGCTATTTTATTTTAAGGGTTCTATTGTGAAAGGCTTTTCTCCATTAAGACATAGAACCCAATCAGCTAAAAGTTCTTCTCTATGTATCTCAATCCACGCCACAACTAATCTAATTTGTTTAGCCGGTAACTTTCCTTCAAGCAATTCGCAAGAGTTTATTTCTATTGTTGCCGAAAAGACCTGGTAATAGACATGAATATGAGGTGGATTATGTTCTTTAGGAGCCTAGTACATCCGAATAATCAGCCCGAAAACATTGATAGCGTTGGCATTTATAAGACTGTTTGGTCAAAATTATGCTGTTAGTATTATAAACAGTGGTTAAAGATGCCATTATTACTAAAAGACGAACGTAATGCGACGCAACGATGAACCTATGAAAAACTAATGTTGGTAACAAAAGAATTATTGACTAAAGAGACGAACGCATACTGAAAACCGTAAACACTTAAGGCGCCGTTCCCATTCCCTCGTGATAACACTTGCGACAACGGGGCTCGTATAAATCCATTTCACCTAATAAAACCTGTGCGCCTTCGTGAGACTTTCGGTAAGAAATATTAGCCAGGTGGCCGCACCTAACACAAATAGCATGAAGCTTGGTAATGAAATCAGCAACCGCAAGTAGCTTGGGCATCTGTCCAAACGGGCGGCCTAAATAATCCATATCGAGGCCTGCCACAATTACCCTTACGCCTTTTAAGGCAAGCATTTCGCAGACGTGGGTAATCTCATCGTCGAAGAACTGTGCTTCATCGATGCCCACTATATCTACATCGTTCGCCATTAGTAATATGGTCTGTGAATTATCGATGGGAGTGGAGTTGATAACATTTGAATCGTGGCTTACCACATTTAAATCATCATACCTTACATCGATAGCTGGCTTAAAAATTTCCACTTTTAAATTTGCAATTCGGGCTCTCTTCAACCTTCTTATAAGTTCTTCTGTTTTTCCGCTAAACATGCTGCCACAAATAACTTCAATCCATCCACGCCTCTCGCCGGAAATGTTAGGCTCAATAAACATTCTTGTTAATACTTAGGGTTGTAATGAAAAAGGTTAGTAATTTTAAGCGCTAACAGAAAACTTACTAACCACCCAAAAGTATATTATCCCATGGAAAGAGTGGGGGTTTTGATAAACAAATTGCAGGAGCAACATACAAAGAACGCTGGCATTGAAAAAATGTTGGTGACTATCCAATTGTTACATAGTGAATTGATTTTGAATAAAAGCCTATCAACTTCCGAGGCGAATTCTAAAGTTTCTATTGTTGTTCCACATGCTATAAATATACCTGCAATTAGTGTTGTAAGAGAACCGGTAGCTGTAACCGAACTGGCGGCTTCAACTAAGCCTGAATTTATTAATGAAAAAGTAGAAGCAATTAATGGAGTTACGCAAAGTACCGGCGGCATAAATGGAGAGCAGAAAACTTTTCATGCATCTTCTGGTTCAACCACCGAACAATTACCAGTTGCTGAACGAGCGGAAGAAAAAAGTGTACCTGTTGAGGAATTTATAAGTACATATAAAGAAGATCAACCTGGCACTAATCCTGTTGACCTTCATTTAAATTATAAGCCTGTTCAACCGCCACCACCACTAACTCCCGAGCCAATAGCAGAACCATCTCCTGAAGAGCCTACTGCACCGATAGAGCCTGCTCCTTTACCCATTTCGAATCCTGAACCTGACCCTATACCTCATTTTACTGAAGCGACACCGTGGCATAGCACTTATGCTCCTGCTGAACCTGCATCGTGGGTAATGGAAGTGCCAACTCTTGCTCACCAGGACAAGGTAATTTACGAATTAAATGATACCCTATTTAATGAACCTTCCTCTTTGAACGATAAGCTAAAAGAGGAAAATATTGAAAGAGGTTCGTTGTTACAAGCCGCACCGATAAGGGATCTTAAAAAAGCAATCAGCATTAACGACCGCCACCGCTTTATTCATGAGCTGTTTCGTGGAGATGAAACAATGTATGAGCGAAGCATAAAAACTATTAATAGTTTCAATATTTTTCCTGAGGCTGAATATTGGATTCAACGCGAATTGAAGGTGAAGCTGGGCTGGGACTTGAAAAATCAGATGGTAGCGGTTTTCGATCAGTTAGTTAAGAGACGCTTCTCATAAATTAGTTTCATAATTTTAGCAGTAGCTCCACTGTTTTTATAGACATATTCAGTTGAAGCGTTACAGGCTTCCTCATAGTATTCCCCCTTTAGCAATAAGGTATCGAGCGTTTTTTCTAATTCCAATGCATTACCTATACTAATTCCTCCACCTGCTTCTACAAGTTGCACGGCTTCGATATACTTTTCGTATTCTGGTCCAACAACAACCGGCTTTCCAAACACTGCCGGTTCTAAAACGTTGTGTACTCCATCTGCTCCAAAAGCTCCACCAACATAAGTAACAGTTGCGTATTTATATAAGCGACTCAGCATACCAATATTGTCAATAATTAAAGTGTTGACGCTCTCAAGATTTACATTCCCCTTTAATTGTGAGAGTAGTATTGAGTGTTTGTAAAGCGATAAACATTCGTTCAATCTCTCCCTATTAATATTATGAGGGGCGATTATGAATTTTACGTTTTGGTTTGTGTTTGCGTAATGATCCAATTCTTTATCGTCTTCGGTCCATGTGCTTCCTGCTACAACTACGTCTGCACTGCCAATAAATTTTTCTATGGGTTCTATTGGTGTAAAGTTTCCTGCAATTTCAATTACCCGGTCAAACCGAGTATCACCTGTAACCACCACATTTTCTTTATAACCTAATTTACGTAGTAACTTTGCGGATTCCTCTGTCTGCAATAAAAACAGGTTAAAAAACGAAAGCATTTCTCGGTAAACACCGCCGTACCATTTAAAAAAAGGTTGGTCTTTTCTGAAGATGCCTGACACGAGAAGTAGTGGAACATTTCTCATTTTTGCTTCCTTCAGGTAATAGTACCAGTACTCATATTTTACAAAAAATATTAGCGAAGGGTTTACCAGGTCGAACCATCTCTTAGCATTTTGCTTCCCATCCATTGGTAAGTAGAAAACGTAATCCACTTCATAATTTTTTCTTACCTCGTACCCCGATGGAGAGAAGAAAGTAAGGAGGATCTGATATGCCGGGTATTCTTCTTTTAATTTTTCAATCAAAGGTCTTCCCTGTTCAAACTCGCCGAGCGACGAGCAGTGCACCCAAATGATTTTATCGCTTTCACCAACCCAATTTCCTAGTTGTTGAAAAACGTTTTTACGACCGTTTAGCCACAGCTTTGCTTTACCATTAAATGGTGCAACAATCCTAATTGCCAACAAATAAAGCGAAAGAAAGATATTATAGAGGAGTTTACTCACCTTGGTATTTCGGCAAAAATAACTTGAAACCGATAGACAAAATTCGATTTTTGTTCTGCGGCCCGTTTTATATTAGGAGCAATAGATTTTAGTTGACCGGCGACGGTTCTCCCTTCAACATCGTTGTGTCACTCACTTGTACTTGTAAATCTTTAAGGAGCTATTCTCATATTGATTTAATACGAAACTTTAGGTTGACGCTTGAAAAAATAACAGTACAAGTGAGTGACACAACGATGACGCCATGAAACACAAATGCTGCTGACAGAAAAAGTATACATTAATTTAATGTCTTGAAATCCTCGACAACCCGCCATATAAACCTTTTTACTGTAGATTT
>JAQBNN010000082.1 GCA_028288505.1 Segetibacter sp.
TTGTGTGAGGTTTACATTTATAAGTCCTCCCTTTTTCGTGGTCCAGGCTGTGGCATCAGCGATGTCTTTTTTAATTGTTTGCGATACTTCTTTTTGAATTTTTCGTATTGTGGCATCTTCCTGTGCAAAGGCGTTAACCAGCACAACGGTTGAAATCAGTACCAAAAACAATTTTCTCATGGTTAGCATTGTGGAACAAAAATAAGGTTATCGCCCTTCAATCGATTAAGCTATCATAGCAAAATTGTACGGCTAATTGAATGGAGGGTGCAGCCGCTTTTAGTAAAAAGATGCATAAAACTATACAAGTACAAGGGAGTGACACAACGATGAAGCCATGAAAAACAAAAGATGGCAACCAAAAAAAGCTTCATATTTCAGGGTGGTTGCCGTGGAGTTTAAGCCCTGTTTTCTTTTACATTTTACATTTTACATTTTACATCGTTTACTTTTGCCCTTAGCCTTTGCCGTTTAAATGTTAACCAGTATTTTCGCACATCTTTTCACCCCAACTTATAGTTCGCTTGAAACTGATCTTAAAGAAGGGCGTAAAAAATCATTAATAAATAATTCAACTTAAATTATGGCTTACGACGTAATAGTTTTGGGTAGTGGTCCCGGAGGTTATCCTGCTGCTATCCGTGCTTCTCAATTGGGTTTAAAAACTGCCATTATAGAAAAGGAATCGCTTGGTGGAGTATGCCTTAACTGGGGTTGTATTCCTACAAAAGCTTTGCTTAAAAGCGCACAGGTGTACGAATACCTTAAGCATGCGCAGAACTATGGTGTAAAAGCCACCGGTGTTGATAAAGACTTTGAAGCGGTTATTAAACGTAGCCGTGGCGTTGCAGATAAAATGAGTAAGGGCGTTCAGTTCCTTATGAAGAAGAATAAGATCGATGTGATTATGGGTTACGGTAAACTAAAGGCTAAGGGCCAGGTTGAAGTAACTGCTGCTGATGGCAAAACACAAGTTGTAGAAGGAAAGCATATTGTTGTAGCAACAGGCGGCCGTTGGAAAGAACTTCCTAACCTGCCTATCGATGGAAAAACGGTGATCAGCTACCGCGAAGCAATGGCTCTGCCACAGCAACCAAAAAGCATGATCATAGTTGGAAGCGGGGCAATAGGTGTTGAGTTTGCTTATTTCTACAACAGCATGGGTACCAAGGTTACCATAGTCGAATTTATGCCGCGCATTGTTCCTGTAGAAGACGAGGACATTTCCAAAGAGCTTGAAAAGCAATATAAAAAGCAGGGCATCGAAATAATGGTTAACAGCTCAGTTGAGTCTGTTGAAAAAACTGGTAACGGCGTAAAAGCAAGGGTTAAAACCCAAACCGGCGAAATCTCTCTTGAAGCTGATATCGTTTTAAGTGCTGTTGGTGTTGTTGCAAACATTGAGAACATTGGCCTTGAAGAATTAGGTATTAAAACCGAACGCGGAAGAATAGTTGTTGATAAATATGGCAAGACAAATATTGATGGTTTTTATGCCATTGGCGATTGCTCTCCGGGCCAGGCACTTGCACACGTAGCAGGTAAAGAAGGTGTAAACGTTGCTGAGTTTATTGCTTACAACGAAAAGAAACACCACCACCTTCCTGATACTATTGATTACAACAACATTCCGGGTTGTACTTATTGCACACCGGAGATCGCTAGTGTTGGTTACACAGAGAAGGCTGCTAAAGATGCAGGCTACGAAATTAAGGTTGGTAAGTTTCCTTTTATGGCTAGCGGTAAAGCAAGTGCAAGCGGTGCTACCGAAGGTTTTGTAAAGGTGATCTTCGATGCTAAGTATGGCGAGTTCTTAGGCGCTCATATGATTGGCAACAACGTAACGGAGATGATTGCTGAAGTATCGGTTGCCCGCAAGCTGGAGACAACTGCTCATGAAATCCTTAACGCTATCCACCCTCACCCAACTATGAGTGAAGGCCTGAAAGAAGCCACAGCACAAGCTTACGGCGAAGCAATTGATATTTAAATTCTTTAGTTTAATTATATTTTAAAGGGCTACTTCGGTAGTCCTTTTTTTATTTGTGTAGCCAGCATTTGGTTTCATAGCATCATCGTTGCGTCGCACTCTTGTACTGTAATTACTCTGCTGAGCGGAAGGCATAACCAAGATTGACACGTAACGGAATTCACGCTTAACTCTTTCTCATTTTATCAAGGGTAACAGGCTTACCAGTTTTCAACCATCTTGTGTATTTTTAGAAAAACTTAAACCTTTGAGAAAGTTATTAGTACGCTTGTCATTATTCTTCGTGTTGTTTAGCATAGTAACAGCAGCTACCTGCCAACAGCAAAATGCAACAACCATCATTTTAATAAGGCATGCTGAAAAAGATACGGTTGGGGGTACCGATCCTGCGTTATCTGCTATTGGTTCGGAAAGGGCGGCAAGGTTGCAGGCAACACTTAAGGAATATACACCGGAGGCTTTTTATTCAACCAACTTTAAAAGAACAAGAGAAACAGTTTTGCCATGGGCAAAAGCTACAGGCAAGGAAATTGAAATCTATGACACAAAAACACAGGACACCTTTGCAGACCTTTTAAAAACGCAGGCAGGTAAAACAATCGTTGTAGTTGGCCATAGTAATACAATTCCACCGCTAGTTAATCTTGTAGCTGCAACTGATGAATACAAGAACCTTCCTGACAATGAATACAGGAAGATCTTTATAGTTACTATTAAGAAAGACGGAAGTTCGAAGGTGAAGGTGAGAGAGTATTAAAGTACTAAACCTTTCCACGCTTAGGCAACCTTCTGGCACAGGAAACTAAAGCAGACAATTGATTTGTAGTACAAGTGTGCGACGCAAGAGTAACTTACACGGCCAGAGCTTGGTAAAATGAACATCAGCAGCGAGCTGAAAAATTGTGCATATAAAATGATTTTGTGGCTTTCAAAATGGCTACTTGCAGTACCAAAATGAAATGCAGTCCTCTTGTTTACTTTTTTTTCTTGACAAGTCGAGTAGGCAAGGGCATTTCAGCCCGAGCCGCTCACGGAACCGTACGTGAAGCTCTCACTTCATACGGCTCTTGTTATCTAACCTTG
>JAQBNN010000083.1 GCA_028288505.1 Segetibacter sp.
GAGGTGTTTTTTTATGTCTAACATATAAATGAAATATTATGAATTAAAAAGACATGTGAAGAAAATTCCCCAAATACTTTATATTTAATTTTAATAAGTTGATAAAAGGCAAGCAAAAGCAGACCCAGTATACGTTACAGCCTATAAAAACAATATGGCACGTAATTGATACTATATAACAAGCTAACACTCATTTTTAAAATTATAATCAAAAAATTTATGGAGTTAATTAAGAGCGCTTTAAAGAACAGCAACGGGGTTGGCACTAATCAGCAGGGAAAAGGCCCTTCAACATTAATTTGTTTCTCCCACCTTCGCTGGGATTTCGTATATCAGCGACCACAGCATTTACTATCGAGGTTTGCAACAATGTTTGATGTATATTTTATTGAAGAACCACATTTTGACGCTTCTAATGAACCAACATTATCCTTTAAACTTAAGGCAGACAATCTTTGGGTTGTAACACCTCATTTGCCTGCAAATACTTCAAAAGAAAATTCAGAGAAAATTCAAAAAACAATACTTGATAAGTTTGTAAAGAAGAGAAACTTACAAGACTTTATTTTCTGGTATTATACCCCAATGGCTTTGCCTTTTTCCAGACACTATACACCAGGTTTAACTATCTATGATTGCATGGATGAGTTATCTCATTTTAAGAATGCGCCTAAAGAGTTAATTGGGTTTGAAAAAGAGTTGTTTCAAAAAGCTGATCTTGTTTTTACCGGAGGACATAGCTTGTATGAATATAAGAAAGATAAGCATAAGAATATACATCCTTTCCCAAGTAGTATTGATAAGAAACATTTTGAACAAGCTCGCACTATACAAGAAGATCCTGCTGACCAGGCACCAATTGGAAAGCCTAGACTAGGATTTTATGGAGTTATAGATGAACGTTTTGATATTGATCTTATTGCTCAAATTGCTCAAAAGCGACCTGACTGGAATATTGTTTTATTAGGACCAGTTGTTAAGATAAATCCTGACACTTTACCAAGGCATACCAACATCCATTACTTAGGACAGAAGTCTTACAACGAGCTTCCGTCTTACCTATCAGGTTGGAATGTTGCGATGGTTCCTTTCATGCTTAACGACTCAACAAAGTTTATTAGTCCAACTAAAACACCTGAATACCTGGCAGCAGGAATACCCGTGGTATCAACACCTATTAAAGATGTTGTTTCACCTTATGGTGATGAGGGTATGGTGTCCATAGCTTCTAATGCTGATGAATTTGTAGCAGCAGCCGAAAGATATATGAAGCTTGACAAGAAGAAGTGGTTACCAGTAATTGACGACTTCTTATCGAGCAATAGCTGGAGTATTACTTTTATGGACATGATGAAGAACATTAATAATACCGTAAAAAAGAAACAAGCACTGGAAGTATAAGAGGGCTCCAATTATGAAATGTCTTTTTACTAGATGAGTAATGGAGTACAGTGAGTGACACAACGATGTTGAAATAGAAATAAATGCCCGCTACAAAAACCAGCAGGCAACAGTGACATACTTCTGGAATAACTGCTTCTAACTGCTTTTGATTAGATTGGCTTGGAGAAATAGAAGTGCGTTATATAAAATATATGCACATGAACAATAAGATTTCTGATGGCTTGGAGTTGTGGGGTGGAATTGAATGCACGATTAACAGGGTGAACGATACCTATATGGATCAGCTTGATTTAGCTGGCCATTATAACAGACCTGAAGATATAACACGCTTTGCTGAACTTGGAATTAAGGCCCTGCGCTACCCAATAATATGGGAAAAACACCAGCCAGGAAAAGATGATGCAATTGACTGGAAAGAATCGAACGATAGATTAGAAGAAATTAAGAGGAATGGAATAAAACCAATCGTAGGATTGGTACATCATGGAAGCGGACCACTTTACGTTGATTTTTTTGACAACAGTTTCGCTACAGGTCTTGCTAACTATGCGGCAAAAGTAGCGGTTCAATTTCCTTGGGTTGAATACTATACCCCGGTGAATGAACCGCTAACTACTGCCCGCTTCTGCGGTTTATACGGTCATTGGTATCCGCACGAAAAGAGCAATTTTTCATTTCTTAAAATACTTATTGCGGAATGTAAGGCAACAGTGTTGGCGATGCAGGCAATTAGAAAGATAAATCCTGCTGCTAAGCTTGTTCAAACAGAAGACTTAGGTAAAACACACAGTACTCCTACCCTTTCTTACCAGGCCGAATTTGAAAATCATCGCCGCTGGTTATCTTTTGATCTTCTTTGTGGTAAAGTGGACGAAACCTATGCATTGTGGAAACACATAATTGGTGCAGGGGTAAAAAAGGAAGACCTTGTTTTTTTCCTTGATAATCCTTGCCCGCCTGATATACTTGGCATTAATCATTACATAACTTCTGAGCGTTTTTTAGATGAAAGGATAGATCATTATCCTGCACATACTATTGGTGGAAATGGCCAGCACACCTATGCAGATGTTGAGGCAGTAAGAATGGGTAAGAACGTTATGGCTGGTCCTGAAGGATTGCTACAGGAAGCGTGGGATCGATACAAGCTGCCAATAGCAGTTACTGAGGTTCACTTGCATTGTACACGTGAAGAACAACTACGTTGGTTTTTCAATGTATACAAAGCGGCTAAACTTGTAAAAGAAAAAGGTGCAAATATTGTTGCTGTTACTGCGTGGGCCATACTTGGTTCTTTTGATTGGTGCAGCCTTCTTACAAAACGTTGTGGTGTTTACGAAGCCGGCGTTTTCGATATAAGAAGTATACAACCAAGACCTACTGCGTTAACGAAGTTGGTAAGTACTTTAGCGCATGGTAACGACTATTACCATCCAGTTCTGGAAGAAAATGGCTGGTGGAAACGCTCTGCACGAATTATATATTTCCCCGAGGAAGAAGAAAAGATGATTGCCAGACCTCCCATTCGTAAAACAATAAAACCTTTGCTAATAATAGGAAAGACAGGAACTTTAGGAAAGGCTTTTTCACGGATATGCAAGGCAAGAGCAATTGTCCACATATCGCTAGGCAGAGAGGACTTAGACATTTGTAACCAGGTTGAAATTGAAAAAGTTTTTAAGCAGTACTCTCCATGGGCAGTAATAAATACGACTGGTTATGTAAAGGTTGACGAGGCTGAAAATGACCGCGACAATTGTTTTCTTATTAATAGTGCCGCCCCTGCATTTATGGCCGCAGTGTGCGAAAGGTTAGGTATTCAGTTCGTTACCTTTTCGAGCGATCTTGTTTTCGACGGCAAAAAAAATAATCCTTACATAGAAAGTGATTCTGTAGGCCCGCTCAACGTTTATGGGCAAAGTAAGGTAAGGGCTGAAGAAGCAGTTTTAAAAACGAATCCGTCAGCATTAATATTAAGAACAAGCGCATTTTTTGGTCCGTGGGATTCGCACAACTTTGTTTATTTCGCTCTTAAGAGTTTAAAAAACCAGCAGGAACTACACACTACAAACGACGTTATTATTTCGCCTACTTATGTTCCTGACCTTGTTAACACCAGCCTTGATCTTTTAATAGATGAAGCATGCGGTATCTGGAATTTAAGCAACGATGCCCAGGTAAGTTGGGCCATGTTAGCGTCACAGGTTGCAGAAAGAATTGGTTCAGATAAAAGTAAGGTACGGCAACTGCCTTTGGCCGATATGAAATGGCTTGCGCCTCGACCTGCTTACAGCGTTCTTAATACTGAAAAAGGTTTCAGGTTGCCTTCTTTAGACGATGCATTAGGCCGTTATTTTTATGAACAGGAGATGATAACGGTGTAGAAATATTTTGTACCAGAATAAAGAATAACAATTAAGCTTTTCTTGCGTCGCACTCTTGTACTTTCAGTTCGGAGTGCGACTTTTTTTTTGTACTTGAGTATGCACTGCTTCTTTAATTGCACACGCTCCTCTTCAAAAAGTAAGTGATCTCTTTACCTAAATCAATATGAGGATACTTCTGCTGGAACTGCATAGCCTTTTCGCTAAAACTCTTAAGAAACGATTGATGTGCTCCGGTTGATGGCTGAAATGGTTTATGTTTAAAAGCAATCACGATCTTCTTTATTTCCTCCATCATTTTTATAGAATCAGGATGAATAAAATGATCAGTAAATTTATTAAAGACAAATTCTGTTGCCGAATAGTTGGGATGTACAAGATCGATATCATAAAAACGGTAGTCCCTAAGTACATCAATCACTAACTCGTAAGCAGGAAAATAATACAACCGGTCAGATCCGTCTATTAACGAGTGAACCGCTTCAATTAACCTTGCCTTACTCCTGTTGTTTTCGGTAACACCATCTCTTATATGCCTAACAGGACTAATGGTAAAAATTATTTTTATCTTGTTATTATATTCAAGCACCTGATGCATTGCTTCATCAAGTGCTGCAACTGTTTCATCAATGCTTAACAGGTGTTTTCCAAACCACTGCGCTGGCGCCCTGTGGCAATTGGCAACCGGAATTTTACTTTCAGCTAACCGGTAAGAAAACGACGAGCCTAGTGTAATGATCAACCATTCAGCATCCTTCAAATATTCATGAGCACGTGTTTGCGATTCATTTATGTTTTCTAAAACTTGCTCTGCTTCTATCCCCGAAAAAATTGAATGATGGTTCCAGTTTTGCCACAACTCGTTTAAATAAAAAAGATCCTGGTGGCTGTACTGCTTATTCTGAATATAAGAAACAAGATTCGTACTCACACTTACAGGATCAAACAAAATACCACTAGGATTTTGTAGTATGGAAAATTTCACTTCTTCAAGTCTTCCTCCAATGTGTTCGGTAAAGCACGAGCCAAGCAAGAAAATTTTATCCTTGTAAGTGATCTTTGTTTCAGGACTTTTAATATCAATATCCAGCATCATCTTCATTGCTCTGTCACTTTATTTAAAAGTTTGATCTGCCAAAAGCAAACATTCACTTAATGCATTTTCATTTATTGAAGGCATAATTCCTCTTTCTTTTGCAAAGTTAATAATACCTTCTGTATTCATGTTTCCAACAAGCTCGTCTGCTGCCATCGGGCATCCACCAATACCTTTTAGTGCTCCATCAATTCTTGTGCAACCTGCCTCAACTGCAGCCTGCAATTTTTCTTTAAAATTGGAAGGTGTGGCGTGTAGGTGTGCACCAAATGTGGTAGTGGGATAAGCAGGTATTAAGGCATTTAAGGCAGAGCTAATTTCGCCCGGTGTTGCCACTCCTACTGTGTCTGCTAACGAAATTATCTTAATCTCCTTTTGAACCATTTCGTCTGCCCACTTTAGTAGAATTTTTTCATTGTATTCATCTCCATAGGGATTTCCGAAACCCATACTCAAATAAATAACCAGCTTTTTGTTGTGCTTCACGCATAGCTCCTGGATCTCATCTACACGTTTTACACTTTCTTCAATCGTACTATTCGTATTTCTTAATTGAAAAGTTGGAGAGATTGAAAATGGAAAGCCAAGGAATGATACCTGTTCAAACTGAACCGCTTCTTCTGCTCCACGTGTGTTGGCAACAATTACTAATAGCTTACTTAACAAGTGTGACAGATCAAGTTGTTTAAGAACATCCCTTGTATCTACCATTTGAGGTATTGCTTTAGCACTAACAAAGCTTCCGCAGTCAATAGTATCAAAGCCAACACGAAGAAGCGAATTGATATATCTCACCTTTTGCTGGGTGGGTATAAAGTTTTTCCAGCCTTGCATGGCGTCCCGCGGACATTCAACTATCGAGAGATTTTCCATATAAAGCAAGGGGTGTGGGTTAAGGTAAGATTAGATCATCCGTTGCTTCATTGCTTCGTAAAGAATCATTCCTGCAGCAACGGATACATTTAATGATTCGAAATCACCCTTCATTGGTATTGTAAATTGCTCATCGCAGATCTTCATTAGTGCCGGGTAGATCCCTTTGTCTTCGCTACCCATAATAATAGCGCAAGGTTCGTTAAGTTGAAGATTAAACAATTTCGTTTCAGCAGTCATCTCGCTTGCAAAAATTTTTATGCCGTTAAGGTGTAGGTCATCAACCGTTTTCATCAAACTATTTACGCGGCAGACGGCAATCTTTTCAAGTGCACCGGCACTTGTTACAATTGCATCTTCGTTTAAAGCGCCTACGCCTTTATCAGGAATTATGATTGCATGAACACCGCAACAATAAGCAGTTCTGGCTAGTGCACCAATGTTTCTTACATCGGTAACGCCATCTAAAATAAGTAGCAGGGGCACTTCACCTTTATCAACTACAAACGAAATAACCTCTTGTAAATCATGGTACTGAATTTTAGAAATTACACCCACACATCCTTCATGATTGGAAATATTAAAACCGTTGATCTTCTCAACCGGAACTTTATTTATTGGAACGAGGTTCGCTTCAGCAAGCTTTTTTACTTCATCAATTTCAGGCCCGTGCACTGTGTTAGCAAGAAAGATTCTTTCCAATTGTTTGCCACTGTTGAGCGCATCAATCACTTTTGATTTGCCAATAATTAAAGTACTTTTCTTTGGCCTCGGCTTATTCTGTTGATTACGAAAATTCATGCGGCAAAGGTAAACACTTATGCATTAAGCACAATTGCCTGGCGGTTTTATAAGCAATAATAAAAAAGGGATAATGTTTCCAACATTGGTTTTTTAGAGCATCATCGTTGCTGTAAGTGTTTATTAATTCGGTAATGGAATTTAAAGTTATAATCACTTTTAATTCTATTAGATG
>JAQBNN010000085.1 GCA_028288505.1 Segetibacter sp.
AATAATTCGTTGCCAAAATTTGCTATTATGGGGCAGCCTAACGTTGGTAAATCTTCGTTACTAAATGCCCTGGTAGGGCAGGAGCGAACTATTGTGAGTGATATTGCTGGAACGACGAGAGATACTATTCATACGCACTACAATATGTTCAATAAGGAGTTTATCCTAATTGATACTGCAGGTATTCGCAAGAAAACGAAAGTGAACGAAGACCTCGAATTCTACTCTGTGATCCGCGCCATTAAAGCAATGGATGAAGCCGATGTATGTTTATTGCTGCTCGACGCAAGTAAGGGTATTACTTCGCAGGATTTAAACATATTTAGCCTTGCTGCTAAAAAAGGTAAAGGCATAGTGATTTTAGTAAACAAGTGGGATTTGGTTGAGAAAGAAACAAATACCGCCCGGGATTACGAAAAGTTGCTCAAGGAAAAATTAGCTCCGTTTACTGATATACCGATTCTGTTTGTATCAGTAAAAGAAAAGACAAGGATACTGAAGGGTATGGAAATGGCTCTTGACGTATATGAAAACAAGACAAGAAAAATTGCTACGTCTCAATTGAACGATGTAATGCTGAAGGCAGTTGAAGCCTACCATGCACCCGTTGTAAGAGGTAACCAGGTTAAGATTAAGTATGTTACCCAGTTGCCAACTGTAGTGCCGTCGTTCGCATTCTTTGCTAACTACCCTGACGATATAAAAACGCCTTATAAGAATTACCTTGAAAACAAGCTGAGAGAAAATTTTAATTTTACAGGAGTGCCTGTTAGAATATTTTTTAGAAAGAAATAGGATTGGGGAGAATTTGCCGCTATTGTAGTTGGCAAATTTTTTTTATATGTTACGAAACGACGCGAATTAAAGAATTGCGTGATTAAAACAATCAAAATCATTTAAAGATGAAAAAATTATTGGCAATCTTATTGTTTGCAGGTGTATTTACTGCTTGTAACAATGGTGGCGGAGATACTACAAGTGCAGACTCCGCAAGAATGGCTGACAGTCTGAACATGTTGAACACAGCTCCTGCAAGTATGGACACTATGGGTACAGGAACTGGTAGTGGTACTTATTAATATTTAGCTGCACAAATTATTAATGACGAACCCTTTTCTAAATGAAAAGGGTTCGTCTTTTTATGTAAGTATTATTCACCTTAAACCGTCTTGATGCGAAGCTTTTGTATTGTCAAGGCGGCAACTGCCTCTTCAAACTTCTGCAGTTCCTCGTTTTGTTGTTGTATAAATGAATTGTCTTCTAGTTTTCCTACTACTGCATCCATTTCTTCCTGAGTGTCATACATCATTTTGCGAAAGGCGCTGGTGTAGTCCTTTTCGCGGGAAGTATAAATACCTTTAACCATCCACCGCTTCGTTTCAACAGCTTTTTCAAACAGTGTTCTTATTGTTTCTTCGTTCGCTGTTTTAATATCAATTCCTGACATTTCCTGCAGCGATGCAAGTGCATGATTTAATTTTTGTTGATGGTAGTTTAGGCCCTGTTGTGTATACCTGTTGTGTAAATCATCCCACCCGTTCAAAACTCCTGTCTTCACATCGCTAATTATCTGTGCTACTTCTGATAATGGAACTAATTGACCGCCCATGTTAATCCAATCCTCTCGTTCTGTCTTAAGATTCATCTCCTTAATCACCTCGACTAAAGGCTTAGTACTTGTTTGTGCATACTTCAGGAGTTCAGTTGCGGCATAATATTCGATCAAACTTTTAAAAAGGTGATAAGCTTTACTCACTTTCAGGATCTTCACTTTGCGGTTGCTGTTTTCAATACAATCAACAAGAATTTCCAGGGTATCAATAACCGGGTCACTTGCTTCAAGTAGCTCATGCCCTTTGTTTATCATTTCTTCTTCTGAAAATTTAGAAGCCGCATTTTTGTTTTTTAAGAATGCTTTACCTGTGTATTTTTTGAAGAGTTTTAGCGATGCAAAAATTTCATTAATGCTATCGGGGGCGAGGTAGTCATATTCCAGGTGTTGTATTCTTTCTGTTCTTTTATCACGGTCAATATACTTCCACGCATTGCGCTCCAAAGCGTACATGTTGTACATAAACCAATAACCTGGCATTATAATTAATTGATCGCGGGTAACGTCGTTACTTACAAGGGAAAAAGGAATTGGGATATTTAATTCTGCCGGGTAATCGCCCTTTGCAAGAATTGTGTACGAAGCAAAAATAGAATTGTGTTTTAAGCTAACACATAGTCCTGGCCAAAAGCCTCTGCCTGCAATCATTTCACCATCGGCGCTGCGGCTGTTATGATTACTACCTATCGTTGCACCTGCAGCAATATTGCTCTGCCCCATCACTAGTGATGCACACAGGAACGAATTATTATGGTGTTGCTCATGTGCCGGAAATATGAGCGAGTTAAGTACCTCGCAACAAGAGATTGTTGCATTGTTGCCAAGATAAGAGTTAATAAGACGTGCCCCGTATTTAAGCTGGCTGTGTGATGCCATGATAAATCGCACCGCTTTTACGCCATAGAAAGCGCGACAACCATAGCCCATTACCCCGTTCACCATTTCACAACCTTCACCTATTTGCGATTTGCCCTCGGGTCCTGAGTTAATGGTTAGGTTCTTTAATTTATTTGCTCCTTTTAAATATGCGTCAGCACCAATCCATACATCTTTTACTATGTTGCAATTCTTTATTACAGTTCTATCTCCAACCTTTCCGTAGTAACCTCTTTTATTATCAAACTTCTCTTCTGTAAATTCTTTCAGTTTTTCCAATAGCTCATTATCGTCGCGGTACTTCGTCCATAGGTACGCGTCTCCTGCTAACATACCGTTAAATGGAATTACTTTTCTTCCGCCGTTTTCGTTGCAGAGCTCCATCCAAATTCTTACACTCTCGTCTTCGTTCTCTTTAATAATACCATTACCAAACTTTGCATGCGAGGTCGTGACCAACTCATTTACATTCACTACAATTACTTCGGTTCCTATTATGTAGTGCGACATGTAGTTCACGTTATCGATCACCACGTTGTCTCCGAAGTCGCAACTAATAATGGTTGAATTGTATAGGCCCACTGGGACTTTCAAATCACTAAACTCAAGGCAATAAGGTTCCAACTTGCCTATGCGCACAAGGCCGAAGAACTTACAGTTCTTCACCAACTCAGGGTTAAATGCGTCGCTTACCAATATGTTATTCCAATCGTCTGACGTATTTCGGTTTCTAACCAACGCTTCAATTTCGTACGCACTTAGCTTGCGGTAGCTAATGCCATTACGAATTTGCATGTTACGCAGGTAGTATTCGTCCTTACCTTCAGGTAACAGCTCTTGCTCTACAAAGCCATAACCCATAGCGGAAATATGGCTTCTTTTTATCTCGTTGGTGGCGCTGGACATTTGTTAACGTTTATGTTTTGTTCAGGTGAAAACCAAAAGTACAAGTGAGTGACACAACGATGTCTAATAGTAGTGCAATCGCTTGTAACCAAATCTTATTCCAAAGCAAACATGGTTACAATAAAAGTGATAGGTTTTTTTGAGCCAAACTGAATAACTGCTATGCTGCTTTACTTGCGTCGCACTCTTGTACAGTTTTACTTTATTCAGTAAAACGCAATGCTTCTGATTATTGGTAAACCTAATAAGAAGTGCTACTATTCAACAGTAACCGACTTAGCTAAGTTACGTGGCTTATCTACATCTAAACCCTTAGCAACACCTACATAGTAACTTAGCAATTGCAACGGAATAACACTAAGTATTGGTGCAATCACTTCGTCTGCATCAGGTATATACATTACATCGTCAGCCATGCCTGGTATCACCTGGTCGCCTTGTGTAGCTACAGCAATTACTTTACCCTTACGTGCTTTAATTTCCTGCACGTTCGAAACAATTTTTTCGTAAAACGAATCTTTCGTTGCCACAAACACTACCGGCAATTCTTCGTCGACCAAAGCGATTGGGCCGTGCTTCATTTCTGCAGCAGGGTAACCTTCGGCGTGTATGTAAGAGATCTCTTTTAGTTTTAGTGCTCCCTCAAGAGCAACAGGGAAATTATAGCCGCGGCCTAAGAACAGGAAGTCTCTTGCGTCTTTATACTTCTGTGCGATCGCCTGTATGTTCGTTGTGTCTTTTAAAATCTCTTCCACTTTTTCAGGTACTGCCTCAAGCTCGTGAAGCAATTGCATGTATCTTTCTTTGTCTATTGTTCCTTTTGCATAGCCGATTTTGAGGGCCATCATTATTAGTACAGCAAGTTGACCTGTAAAGGCTTTTGTACTTGCAACACCAATCTCAGGTCCTGCATGTGAGTAAGCGCCGGCATGGCTTAAGCGGGCAATGCTGCTACCAACAGCATTTACAACACCAAATATAAAAGCGCCTTTTTGTTTTGCATTTTCAAGTGCTACCATCGTGTCTGCAGTTTCACCACTTTGTGAAATAGCAATGATAACATCACCTTGGTTTATAACTGGATTGCGGTAACGAAACTCTGAAGCATATTCAACCTCTACTGGTATGCGGCAAAGTTCTTCAAACAAATATTCTGCAACCAGGCCAGCATGCCAGCTTGTACCACAAGCTACCATTACAATCCTTTGTGCATTCTTCAATGCTTCAATATTATTTTCTACACCAGCCATGGTAATGGTGCCATCGTGAGCAGTAAGGCGACCGCGTAAACAATCAAAAATTGTGTCGGGTTGCTCGTGAATTTCCTTCAGCATGAAATGATCGTAGCCACCTTTTTCGATGGCAGCTAGTTCAAGATCAAGCTTCTGAATGAAAGGCGTTTGCTTTTCGTTACCGAGATTTTTTAATATTAATTCGCCTGGTTTTACGATTGCAATTTCGTAGTCGTTTACATATACCACTTCTTTTGTGTACTCAATAATTGGCGACGCATCAGACGCTAAAAAATGCTCTCCGCGACCAATACCAATTACCAATGGACTTCCTTTGCGGGCAGCAATAATAGTTTCGGGATCATCTTCGTCAACTAATAATATACAATAAGCCCCAACCACTCTTTTTAAAGCAATTCTCAGGGCTTCTTCAAGCGGGCAATGGTTGTTTTGTTTAATATCAGAAATGAAGTTTAGTAATACTTCCGTATCAGTATCGCTTTTAAAAGTGTAGCCTTTGTTAAGCAGCTCCTGCTTTAGAGATGTATAGTTTTCTATGATACCATTGTGTATCATCGCTATTTTACCATCTGCACTTTTATGAGGGTGCGCATTGCGATCACTTGGTTCGCCATGGGTTGCCCAACGTGTGTGACCAATTCCGGTAAAAGCATGCATGTCCTTCCCGATAACTGATTCTTCAAGTTCGCTTACTCTACCTTTCTTTTTATAAACTTTAAGTTCGTTATTTAGCAAGGCCACACCCGAACTGTCATATCCGCGATATTCCAAACGTTTAAGTCCTTTTAATATAACCGGATAAGCTTCACGATGGCCGGTATATCCTACAATTCCGCACATTATTTAAGAGATTTAGGATGCAATATCATTATTTTTAAACAATCAAAAATAAGACGTGCTTGTTAGGGCACTGCTTAAAAGATTTTAAAGATGTTTGACTATTCTAAAAATTATATACT
>JAQBNN010000117.1 GCA_028288505.1 Segetibacter sp.
TGGGAGCTGGTGTAAGAAAGATATGAAAATCTATAACAGGCACACTGTCTTGTTTCACTACTGTTCTTACATCTACCTGGTTCCATGCACCAAGTGTCGATAACTGGTTTATTGTTTTAAAATAACTATCCTCATCATACATTCTGCCTTCACGTAAAAAAGTGTGCTCGCGTAGTGGTCTGAAATGTATTAAGGCTAGCCTCTGTTTGGCCGTATACTCTCTTTGTGTAAAGACTATTGGAAAGTCCTGCTTCATTACAGAATCCGGTATCTCGTTGATTTCTGTTTCAGGGTAGAAATACACTTTGCCCACAAAGTGTTTATCAAAAGCAGTGGAATCAGTTCCAAGCCTTTCTTTAATAGCCACGTCAATGGTTGGCCTTTCACGCCGCCTTTCTGTTGCTTCTGCAATAATTCTCGCTTGTTCAAAAGGATCAAGGGTAACCTGCAGCAGGCCTACATCACTTGTATCAACTTCTGCAAACAGGTTTTCACGTGAGATTCTAAAGTAACCGTTTTTGCGATAGATCAATACCAGCCTGTCAAGCTCACTTGCTATCAACTGTTTAGTGTACGGCGTATTCTTTTTTAAAAAGCTTTGCTTAACATTAGCATTCGCAAGGTCCTTTAATTCTCCGCGCAATGAATCGTAGCTGACAGAGTCGAGGTGAAGGTTTCTATTCGCATCAATATTAAATGCTACTGTTGTTCGCAACTGATCTTTTACGCTATCAATAAAACTGGTATCTCTAATAATTGGGTTGTAGTAACCTTGCGAATTAAGGTACGACTGCATAAAAATGATGCTTCGTGTAATAGCAGCAGTATCAAAAGCAGGCGGGTTTTTAATAACAGTACGAACACCAAGTTGGCTTATTGTAGGAGCCAGCAAACTGTCATCTAAATAGCCAAACAACTCAGCCTGCAATCTTTTTTTCTCATCTTTATCTGCATCACCTTCAACGGTTATAGTATTTTTGTAAACAAAAGGCTTACCAGCAGGATAATTTTTAACAACAGTACAGGAGGCAAATAATACAATTGAAATCAACCAGAAAAAAAATTTGTTTGCCATCCAATACGATCGAAACATAGTTTATGCTAAGTAAAAATGAAGTCAAATATATTCAATCTTTAGGCCACAAAAAACAAAGGGACGAGTTAGGGCTCTTTATCGCCGAGGGGCCGAAGCTGGTTGCAGAGCTACTCCAAAGCGATTTTGAGATTCATAATATTTACGCAACAGAAGACTGGCTAGCCACTAACCAAAACGGAGAGACTAAAATTACAGCAGTAACAAATGAGGAGCTGGCACGTATTAGCCAGCTACAAACACCCAATCAGGTGTTGATTACTGCAAAACAAAAAACAGCTACTTCACTCATAATTACCAAAAGCAAAACACTGGTACTTGATGGCATCCAGGATCCTGGCAACATGGGTACTATAATAAGAATTGCCGATTGGTTTGGGATAAGCCAGGTGGTCTGCAGTACCGATAGTGTTGAGCTTTATAATCCCAAAGTAGTGCAGGCAACAATGGGCAGTATTTGCAGGGTTAATGTTTACTACACCCCTCTTATAACTTTTTTTGAAGGTATAAAACATCTACCCGTTTACGGCGCTTTACTCAATGGCGAAAGTGCTTACGAAGTGGCTCAGCCCGCCGAAGCCGTTATCGTAATTGGTAACGAGTCGAAGGGTATCAGGCCTGCCGTTAAGTCATTTATTACTCATCCCGTAACTATCCCGCGTGTTGGCGAGGCTGAGTCATTAAACGCCGCCGTTGCTACCGGCATTCTTCTTTCGCATCTTGTTGGCAAAGCCGATTAATTGTGGAAGAGGATTTTGTACTGAGCATTTATTTACTATTAAGCCTCCGTTGCGTCGCACTCTTGTACATTTTATACTTTATGCAGCAGTAATTTACTTATTACGTTTCTTTGCGGGGCGCGATGTTTGTGTATAATATTTTTTTATTCAAAAGGATCAAAGTTTAAATTATTAACTATGGAATGGGTTCCAGCTTTACTGACACTGGTGTTATTAGAAATAGTTTTAGGATTAGATAATGTAATCTTTATATCAATTGTAGCTGCGCGTTTACCTGAGCACCAGCAAAGAAAAGCAAGAACGTTAGGGCTTATCCTAGCAATGTTTTTACGCCTCGCCTTGTTAGGACTAATCTCGCTCATACTAAAACTCGAAGGAAATCTTTTCACTCTTTTTTCTATAGGTTTTTCGGGCAAAGACCTCATCTTAATAGGTGGTGGTCTCTTTCTCATTTATAAAAGTGCTTCCGAAATTCACCATAAAATGGAGGGAGAGGAAGGTGACACCAGCAAGGACATTAAAGTAACCAGTTTTAAAAGCGTGATTTTTCAAATCCTTCTGCTTGACCTTGTTTTTTCAATCGATTCTATAATTACAGCGGTAGGAATGGTTGATGAACTTTGGATAATGTATACCGCCGTTATAATTTCGGTAGGAGTAATGCTGTTTGCATCGGAAACAATAAGCCGGTTTGTAAACAGGCATCCGGCATTTAAAATGCTTGCCCTGAGTTTTTTACTATTAATAGGAGTTTCGCTTATAGGTGAGGGACTTGATTTTCATATTCCTAAAGGTTATATCTACTTCTCTATGGCGTTTGCTTTATTAGTCGACATCATCCAAATGCGTACGTCAAAGACTACCTCTGCTCCTGTGCAGACAAAAGAGCACTATTTTAAAGATGAGGTGAAGGAAGATAAGGATTTGTTGTAAGCAGATTTAAGGGGGTTAGTACTGGTGGCAAAGTTTTTTACGGGTTCCCCAAAATGCAGAATAAAGAACCGGGCGTATCAAGTGAGTGACACAACGATGCTGAATCGAGTACAAATGCCCAAAAAAATTTTACATATTTACTTCAATAGGTTTGCTGGCAGCTGTGTTTAGCCACCTGGTCGCGTTCTTATTAAAGTAGTAGCTGGCAATGCCCAGGTTTGAAAAAATCTTTATTAATGTATTGTAAAGGCTGGGTGATAAGCGCCTTAGCAACTTGTATTTCTTTACATCGCTTTGTAAGCGTTTATAAATTTCACGGTCGTAATTAACAAACATGCTTTTATCGAAGCAATTGTTTTTAACTGCCCTTTCAATAAACTGTGCAGCTATAAAACCCGACATCATTCCGGGGCCGACACCTTCACCGGTAGTAGGGCAAACAAGTGAAGCCGCATCGCCTGTCAGGAGGTAACCATCACCATAAACACTGCGGGGCTGAGAAGCAAAAGGCAAGCCCCAGCCAACCGGTTTCTCCATTGGTGTGGCATTACGAAAGCGATGAGCTATAGCAGGGTCTTCTGTGATGAGTTGATGAAACAGCTTTTTTAAATCAATAGAATTTTTCGCGATGAGGTCGCTAGCAAGGCCGCAGCCTACGTTTGCTTCACCATTAGGTAAGGGAAAGATCCATAGGTAAGCAAGCGGTAACGATTTGGGTAAGTAAATTTCGAGATGATTGTTGGTATCAATTTCGGAGATGCCTTTCCAATATTGCCGCAAAGCACCGGCGTAATGTTGCCTGT
>JAQBNN010000159.1 GCA_028288505.1 Segetibacter sp.
GGGGAGCCTTGGAGTTCTTCCTATTATTTATAAGTTTTACCCTTACTACAAAGACAATCTTCCAAACAAAAAAATTGACTTGCTCACCTGGGCCTTTACTGCTGCACTCATCGGTTTTACCTTAGTATTAATTGGAGGATACTTTTTTGAACCAATTGTAGTTAGAAAGTTCTCAAGAACCTCCAAACTATTTGTTGACTACTACCATTGGGTTTTTCTTTTTGCTTTCGGCATGTTGTTCTACTCGGTTTTAGAATCTTATAGCTGGGGCATTCATAAATCCGTACTCACTAACTTTTTAAAGGAAACATTATTTAGAGGAGTTACGCTAATCTTTATAACACTGTTCCTTTTTAAAGTAATCGATTTCGACATCTTCATTAAGTTATATTCATTTTTATACCTTCTTATTTTGGCTATTCTTGCCGTTATTCTTTACAAAGAGAACCAGCTTCCAATAACCTTCGAGATCAGTAGGGTTACTAAAAGATTTTATAAGAAGATTGCCTCCATGCAGGCGCTGGTATTTGGTGGAATTTGCGTAATGACGCTGGGCCAAACCATCGATTCAATAATGATCGCCGGCGTACAGGGAATTAAACAAACAGGTATTTATTCCTTAGCCATCTTTGCTTCAAGTCTTATAGGCGTTCCCCAACGAAGTTTACAATCAATAGCAACCGGAATTTTATCACGGGCCTGGAAAGAAAAAGATTATGCAGAGATCAATCGCATTTATAAAAGATCGTGCATAAACCTGTTGATCTTCGCCATTTTTATTTTTGGAAATCTCTGGCTTAACATAGAGGCTGGCTTTACCGTTCTAAATATACAGGCCAGCTATACTGCAGGTATCTCTTCCATGCTTATACTTGGTATTGCCCGCATAATTGATGCTGGTACAGGTGTGAACGGAACGGTAGTAGGCACTTCAAATTATTGGCGTTTCGATTTCCTGAGTGGTGTTTGTTTACTCGCTGTTCGGCTGCCTCTTGCTTATATTTTCTTAAAACAATACGGCCTAATTGGCATGGCTTATAGCGAACTCGTGTCGCAAGTGTTGTACAACTTCTTACGCTATGAGTTGCTGCGCCGCAAATTCAATATGCAGCCTTTTGACGAGAAGACAATTTATAGTCTGCTTGTAGCAGCCCTATCATTTGCTATCACCTACTTCTTATTAAAAGATGTTGATGGATGGACAGGCATAATTTTAAGATCAGGTTTATTTACTTCAATATTATTAGCAGGCATTTTTGCATTACAACTTACACCCGATGCCATGCAGCTCTACCATAAGTTTATAGATCGGTTTAAGAAGTAGTGATACTATCGCTGTATGATATTATAAAGACTTTGGTACCCAACTTTAGCAACTTTCATTAAGCTTTTCTTGCGTCGCACTCTTGTACTTTTTATACTTTATGCAGCAACGTTTGTAATGCATGCATGCTTAATTATACCGCTTTCAATAATGTTGTGTGTTATTACAAACATGCAGGTATTCCCTTTCTCGTTATAAACAAAACATGATAAAAGCTGAACGTAGCGATAAAACATAAAGTGATTGCGACGCAACGATGATGCTATGAAATACTACTGTTGGTATTAAAAAAAGAACCCAAAGGTTGAAGTGGAGAGCATGAATAAGACTAAAAATAAAAAGGGGCCTAGGATAAAAATCCAGCCCCGTTTTAATCCAATATTCTATGAAAAACCACTTGTATAGATGTGATGGGAGAATTTTAAGTTGCAAGATTTGAAAGAAGATTTATTTAACTGGTGGAGGAGTGCCTAAAAATAAAAAAGGGCCAGGATAAAAATCCAGCCCTATTTTAATCCAATATTCTATGAAAAACCACTCGTATAGATGAATGTATAAACTATTAAGTTGCAGCCAGGTAGATAAATTTTTAAACTCTTTCCTGAGAGGTGCCAATTATTTTTAGTTAGTTGCATTAATTAGATCGGCAGTTGGCTTATTTTTAATCTTGCTTAAATTTAGTAGCTAAAACATAGAAACAGGCCTACTATAATTTCAGAAAACAAGTTAGCTGCCTGCATTACTTTGATTAAGCTGGGATGGGTTAATTTCTTTAATACGAAGATTTTTTCAGAACCTGTTGAATTAACGGAAGCAGGTATTATCTTTTGTATGCTTACTTTCTTCTTAGTTACGTTTTTAAGAAAGTCGATTACAAAATTTGAAATAAAAAAGTGAGGTCGGTAGCAATTTATTACACTCCAGTTCATTTTTTGAAATAGAAACCTTGCTTGAATAAATCCTACAATTAAAGCTTCAACTTTTTTTGTGTTAGTTCCGTAATTTTTTGCGGCCCTTGCTAATATAGCTTTAGTCTTGGGGATGGTTTTTGCAAGAAGAAGCCAGAATATCGTACCCAGGCACATTGCTCCATCTTAAACTTTCACACCTTATAGTTTATTCTTGTAAAGAACTAATACCATGACTAATAAAATTATTATAGCTATTTCGGGTGCAAGTGGCGCTATATACGCCAGGTTATTAATGGATAAACTTCTCCAGGTGAAAGAACAGTGGCAAGCTGTTGGAGTAGTTATGAGCAACAACGCTAAAACAATTTGGAAAGAAGAGTTAGGGAACGAAGACTACAAAAACTACCCCTTTCACTTTTACGACAAGAATGAATTCGACGCCCCTTTCGCATCAGGTTCTGCACAATTCAATACAATGATAGTGTGCCCATGCAGCATGGGAACATTAGGTAGGATTGCAAATGGGCTTAGCGACGACCTTACCACACGTGCAGCAGATGTAATATTGAAAGAGCGGCGCAAACTCGTGCTTGTACTACGCGAAACACCATACAGCCTGGTACACATAAACAACATGGAACAGGTAACATTAGCCGGTGGAATTATTTGCCCGGCAACACCATCCTTTTATAGCAAGCCCCAAACAATTGAAGAAGTTGCATCAACAGTAGTAGACCGCGTACTCGACCTTGCAGGAATTAATTTAAACTCCTTTAGATGGGGCACCAATAGCCGATAATTTTTTTCCACAGGCATTATTTTTAATCTGTCAAATTTATTTGACAAGAACTCCTGACACTTTCATTGAATTATTAAAAGTTTGAATTTTGTTTAAAAAGCAAGCAACTTAATTAGTGAATTTCTATTCTAAAAGAAATATATGCTATTCTTTTTGATAAAATTTATATTATAGATTTGTTCATTAATTAAACGATTGCCTAACTATGTCAGTTCCAACTACTATGATCTCAACAGAAAAGCTATTGGCTTTAGGCCTCTCAGATGCGACTTCTTTACACTACCAGCTTACCCCGGAAGAATTAGTACAACAAACACTTGATCTTGAACAGGGTGAGTTAAGTGATACCGGTGCTTTAGTAATAAAAACCGGTGAGTTTACAGGAAGGAGCCCGGAAAACAAGTTTATTGTTAAGGATGAGATAACGGAGGATAGCGTTCATTGGAACAAATTCAACTTACCCATTGATGAAGAATACTTTCATATCCTTAAGAACAAACTACTAGACTATTTAGGAAAGAAAGATGAAGTGTGGGTACGAGATTGCTACGCCTGTGCAGATCCTAATTATCGTCTTAACATCAGGGTGATCAATGAAAATCCGTGGAGCAATCTTTTTGCCTACAATATGTTCCTTCGCCCAACTGAAGAAGAACTGGAAGAGTTTGAACCTGAATGGCACATTATACAAGCACCAGGGTTTAAGGCTAACCCAGCAACAGACGGTACCAAACAACACAACTTCGCAATAGTATCGTTTACGCATAAAACAATACTTATTGGTGGTAGCGGTTATACAGGTGAAATGAAGAAAGGCATCTTCACAATTCTTAATTTCCTTTTGCCGCATGATAAAGGAGTATTAAGTATGCACTGCAGCGCTAACATGGGCGACGATGGAGATACCGCGATTTTCTTTGGTCTTAGCGGTACCGGTAAAACAACTTTGAGTGCTGACCCTAACCGGAAATTAATCGGCGACGATGAGCATGGGTGGAACGGTAACACTGTTTTCAATTTTGAAGGTGGTTGTTATGCTAAAGTGATTAACCTGAATGGGGAAACAGAACCGGATATTTTTAATGCAATAAAGCCTGGTGCATTAGTTGAAAACACAACATTTGAAAAAGGAACCAACCGCATCAATTTTGCTGACGGCTCAATTACAGAAAATACCAGGGTAAGTTACCCACTTCACTATATTAATAATGCACAGGAACCTTCAATTGGAGAGATACCCCAGAACATTTTCTTTTTAACTTGTGATGCTGCTGGTGTTTTACCACCAATAAGTAAGCTTACTCCCGGCCAGGCTATGTACCAATTTATAAGTGGTTATACAGCCAAGGTTGCAGGAACTGAAATTGGCGTTACTGAGCCTAAGGCAACTTTCAGCGCTTGTTTTGGTGCACCGTTCCTACCGCTGCACCCAGGCTTTTATGCCGAAATGTTGGGCAGAAAAATGAAGGAATTAAACGTACCGGTTTGGCTAGTCAATACTGGCTGGAGCGGTGGGCCTTACGGTGTAGGCAGCAGGATAAAACTGAAATATACCCGTGCAATGATAACGGCTGCTCTAAACGGCGAACTAGAGAAAGCAAATTTTGTGGAGCATGAAATATTTGGTGTCCAGGTTCCGCTTTGCTGCGCCGGAGTTCCCGATAACATTTTGAACCCAAAAGACACTTGGGAAGACAAAGCTGCTTATGATGAAAAAGCAAGAAACCTGGCTCACCAGTTCGTAAGCAATTTCGAAAAGTATGCTGATGGAGTTTCTGAAGAAATAATGTCGTCAGCGCCGAGAGTTTAAAGAGTTTCTTGGGAATAGAGCTTAAATGTACAAGAGTGCGACGCAACGGATGTTCAATAGAATTACCGAAGTCGACTACCAAAAGAAAATACTATTATGCACATGTAGAAAAACAAAACTCCGCCCAAAAAGCGGATTTTTTAATTTAGTTCTTAGTAAACATTAGAACAAACCGAAAAGCTGGGCGTCTATCTTTTCAATAATTTCCGCCATGTGCTCCTCTTTTTCACCGAACTTATTGTCGTCTACATTAATAATAAGCAAGGGGCCTTCCCTGTAACCTTCAATCCATTTGTTGTAATACTCGTTTAGCTTTTTCAGGTAATCCAAACGAATGTTCTCTTCATATTCTCTTCCTCTTTTTTGAATTTGACCTACCAATGTAGGCACGGAAGCTTTCAAATAAATTAAAAGATCCGGCGGCTGCACCATACTTTTTAGGGTTTGAAAAAAAGCGTAATAATTATCGAAGTCACGCTTACTCATCAGCCCCATATCGTGAAGGTTCGGAGCAAAAATATTGGCATCCTCGTAAATGGTTCGGTCTTGTATAATCGTTTCGGTACCTCTCTGTATTTCGAGCAACTGGTTTAAGCGACTATTTAAAAAGTAGATCTGCAGGTTAAAACTCCACCTCGGCATTTCTTCATAAAAATCGTTCAGGTATGGGTTATTGGCCACATCCTCAAACTGAGGAATCCAACGGTAGTACTTGCTAAGATGCTCGGTTAAGGTTGTTTTACCTGCTCCAATGTTTCCTGCAACTGCAATATGCTTTGGTTTTTTTGACTTTGACATTAAGTTTATTTACCTCTTTATAATGGTGTAACGAGTCGTTTAATAGTAGTTGAGCCCGATTGCCTGCCTTACCAGTTCCATAGTTCCTTTTGCACTTTTCCTTGCCTTCTCCTCTCCTTTTTGCATTACCTCTTTTAAATAAATTTCGTTATTTAAAATTGAATCTACTTTATTCCTTATTGGCGAAACAAAGTTCACCATATCCTCGCCTAATTGCTTTTTCATATCGCCATAGCGGATGTTGCAGCCATTATAGTCTGCTTCAAACTTCTCAATTACATCAGCAGAACTTACCAGTTTCATTAAAAGAAAAATATTCTCAATATAATCAGGTTTGGGCGTATTTGGTTCCAACGGACCGCTATCGGTTTTAGCCTTCATGATCTTTTTACGAATCATGTCGTCACTATCAGCAAGATAAATGGTTGCCATTTGGTTTTCGCTCTTACTCATTTTACCGCTACCATCAAGGGCTGGCACTTTCACTAATTCCTGGCTGTAATTAAAAGCTTTCGGCTCGGGGAAAACTTCGCCATAACGATGGTTGAAACGGTTAACATAAGTTCGCGCCATTTCAAGGTGTTGCTCCTGGTCTTTACCAACAGGCACCAAAGATGCACGATGAAGTATGATATCAGCGGCTTGCAAAACAGGATAAGTAAGCAAACCGGCATTTACGTTTTGTGGCTGCATCCGAACTTTATCTTTAAAGGTGGTTGTCTTTTCCAACTCGCCCATGTACGCCAACATATTTAAATACAGGTACAGCTCCGAAGTTTCGTAAATATGGCTTTGACAATAAAATGCAGCTTTGTCAGGATCGAGCCCACAAGCAATGTTTTCAGCTAAAACACGATGCACATTTGCTTTAAGTTCTTTCGTGTCGGGGTGAGTGGTAAGCGAGTGAAGATCAGCTACCATAAAGTAGCACTCAAATTCCTCCTGCATGCGCACATAATTGCGAATAGCACCAAAATAATTTCCTAAGTGCAGGAAACCCGTTGGCCGGATTCCGCTCATTACAATAGGTTTCATTGCTTCCATAAAGGGGGCGAAGATAAGGAATGGCAGGTATAGAAAAGTAGGTAAGAAAAGTTAGTGAACAATTCAATTTTTAGTAGTTTTTGGTAGCCTGCTGCAGTTTTCATAGCGTCATCGTTGTGTCACTCACTTATATCTTTAGGTTTTC
>JAQBNN010000182.1 GCA_028288505.1 Segetibacter sp.
AGTTCGACTAAATAAAAAAGGCTATTGATAATCAATAGCCTAATTCTTCTTCTGCGGACCGGACGGGACTCGAACCCGCGACCTCCGCCGTGACAGGGCGGCATTCTAACCAACTGAACTACCGATCCAAAACTTAGATAAGAGCTTCCCTTTTTCGATTGTTATAGCGTTTTCGGGAGTGCAAATATAAAGGGAAATGATTTTTAAAAACAAAACTTTCTTCAAAAAAAATACAACCTTAATTTTACACTGCCAATCAACATAATATGCCAGAATATCCCAACAGACAGTTTCTAAACTTTGAACAGCCGATCAAAGATTTATACGAGCAGATAGACCAGACGAAAAAACTTGCTGAGAAAAATGCAAAGGTTGATTACTCTAGCACAATAGTACAGTTAGAACAAAGTATTATTGAAAAAAGAAAAGAGCTAACCGAACACTTAACACCCTGGCAGAGGGTACAGTTAAGTCGTCATCCTGATAGGCCATATACATTAAAGTATATTGGTAATATGTGTACCAACTTTGTTGAGTTGCACGGCGACAGAAATGTAAAGGACGACAAGGCAATGGTAGGGGGTTTTGCGCAGCTCGATGGAGAAACTGTAATGATAATAGGCCAGCAAAAAGGTATTAATACCAAGATGCGCCAGCTAAGAAATTTTGGCATGGCCAATCCAGAGGGATACCGGAAAGCGCTGCGGTTGATGCGCTTAGCGGAAAAGTTCAACAAGCCTGTTATCACTTTAATTGATACACCCGGTGCTTTTCCAGGTATGGAAGCTGAGGAGCGTGGACAAGGTGAAGCGATAGCGCGTAATATTTACGAAATGATCAGACTAAAGGTTCCAGTCATTTGCGTAATTATTGGCGAAGGTGCAAGCGGCGGTGCTTTAGGCATTGGTGTTGGCGATCGAGTATTTATGCTAGAAAATTCCTGGTATACCGTTATATCTCCTGAGAACTGTAGCTCAATCTTATGGCGCAGTTGGGATATGAAGGAAACTGCTGCGGAACAATTACGTTTAACTTCAGATAACATGTATAAGTTTGGCCTGGTTGATGGTGTGATTCCTGAACCTCATGGGGGTGCTCATTGGGATTATATGGAAGCTTCAACTATTTTAAAGTCGCACCTTACGCCAGTACTAAAAGAACTGAAACAAATGGATCCGCAGGAAAGAATTAACCAACGAATTGAAAAGTTCAGCAAAATGGGCTTTTGGGAAGAACTGCCGGAATAATTTAATAATACAAAGAGAAGATAAATGTCGTTAAGAGATACATTAAAAGGAACTGGTGTTGCATTGGTTACACCCTTCAATAGCTCGCACCAGGTCGATTTTAATGCACTTGGAAAGGTGCTGGATTTCGTTATTCATGGCGGTGTTGAGTATATTGTTACTTTAGGTACAACCGGTGAAACACCCACGTTAGATAAACAGGAGAAGATTGATATCATCAATTATACTTTCGAAAAAGTGGGCGGTCGTGTTCCCGTTGTTGTTGGTCTTGGAGGAAACAATACAAACGAGTTATTAAAAGATCTCGATACTTATCCTATCGAAAAGGCGGCTGCTGTTTTAAGCGCGAGCCCTTACTATAATAAACCTTCGCAAGAGGGCATTTTCCAGCACTATAAAGTGCTGGCTAACGAAAGCCCGAAGCCTATTATTTTATATAATGTTCCTGGCCGTACCGGAAGCAATATTACTGCCGACACTACTTTGCGGTTAGCGCACGAGGTTGATAATATCGCCGGCATTAAAGAAGCCAGCGGAAACATGATCCAGTGCATGCAAATTTTAAAAGGAAGGCCAAAAGATTTCCTGGTTACCAGTGGCGACGACCATGTTACGCTGCCGCTGATTGCTGCAGGTATGGACGGCGTTATTAGCGTTGCCGCAAATTGTTTCCCTATAGACTTTACTGAAATGGTTCGGCTTTGCTTAAGAAACGATTCCAGCACAGCCAAGTCGTTCCTATACAAATTGCTCGAAGGTTTCGATCTATTATTTGCTGAAAATAATCCTGCAGGTGCAAAAGCATTTCTTGCTGAGTTGGGCATAATAGAGAACTACCTTAGATTTCCGCTTGTTCCTTTGAGTGAACCTATCCACGAGAAGGTGAAAAAGTACTTAGCCACGTTAAGCTAATAAGTTTTTTGGCGACCAGCAGTAGTTTTCATTGCGTCATCGTTGTGTCACTCACTTGTACGGCAAACCATTTTTCAAATGTTTCTTAAACATGATAAGAGTTAGCGGCGGCATGTAGAGGACCTGTGAGTTGTCCCACTCCTCCAATCTTTGCTCTCACCGATTGTGCTTTTTTACTGAGTTGACTACAAAAAGTACAAGAGTGCGACGCAACGGCTGCTTAATAGCTGTACTACAGTTGGCAACAAAAAAACTCCTTACCCTTTTTACCGTGTCACTATTGGCTACGGTTTCATTGCTGCACCCGCAAAATCAGTAATTTCAACTCATGAAGAAATTTCTTGCTTTTATTCTTTTTTCATTTCTTGTATCCACGGTTTGTGGCCAATATACTTTGCGCTTGGTTGTAAATAAGGTGGCAACAAAAATGCAGGAAGATATTTATGTGGCAGGAAATTTTAATAACTGGAATCCGAAAGACGAAAAATATAAACTGAAACCCTTTGGTACTTCGCGGAGAGCTATAGTACTTAAAGACCTTCCCGCCGGAAAATATGAATTTAAGTTTACAAGGGGTGGATGGAACAAAGTTGAAACAACTGCAAAAGGTGTGAATATGAATAATCGTGAAGTATACATGACAAGCGATGTGTCGCAAGATGTAAATATTGAAGGATGGAGCGATGACTTTCCAGATAAGCCGAAACTTAACACTGCTACCGCGCAGGTTAGGGTGGTGGAAGAGGCTTTTGATATGCCTCAATTAAATCGGAAGCGCCGTATTTGGGCATATTTGCCGAAAGGCTATACTTCTTCTAAAAAGAGCTACCCGGTAATTTATATGCACGATGGGCAAAACCTGTTTAGCGAGGAAACAGCCGCATTTGGAGAATGGGGTGTAGATGAAACTCTGGATACTCTAATGAGTAGGCTCGGCAAAGAGGCAATAGTTATTGGAATAGATAACGACCCACTAAAACGCATAAACGAATACAATCCATACGATACAAAAGAATTTGGAAAAGGCGAAGGAGATCTTTATGTAGATTTTATGGCACAAACGCTAAAGCCGTACATTGATGGTAAATTTAGAACGCTAAAAGATGCGGCTAATACTTACACCGCTGGTAGTAGTATGGGCGGCTTAATAAGTTTGTACGCAGTTTTAAAATACCCTAAAGTATTTGGGGGTGCGGGTGTTTTCTCGCCTGCATTCTGGACTTCTCCCGGCATTTTTGAAGCGCTTGAAAAGGCCGACTGGAAAGGATCGAACCTCAAGTTTTTCTTTTACGCCGGTGGCAAAGAAAGCAATCAAATGGTGCCGGACATGGATAGGGTAATATCAATAATTGAAAAGAAAGGAAATTATAAATTGCGTCGTGTAATGGCGCCACTCGGCCAGCATAACGAGAAAACCTGGCGACAGGAGTTCTCCGAGTTTTACCGGTTCGTATGTGGCTTTTAGTGTAATTTCCGGCCCTTATTAACCTTATATGAAAAACCTCTTTTCCTGCCTTACTTTGATTTTGGTTATTAACTGTCAGGCGCAGGATCTTTCTTATGGTAAAAGTGTGGTTGACACACTTACGTCACCTTATTTCTGGGGCAGGGGTTATACTAATGATGGCATGAAGAAAGCTGCCGACTATATCTCCGCTCAATTTCACAGTTTTGGTCTTTCTCCAATGAAAGGTCAATCATACGTGCAAAGTTTTTCTTACCCCGTTAATACTTTCCCCGGTAAAATGGAGCTTGCTGTTAATGGTCTTGAACTCGTTCCGGCTAAAGATTTTATTGTAGGTCCAGACAGCCGCGGCATTAAAGGAAAAGGAAAACTTCAACAAGAAGATAGTACTCATTTTGTCAACCCCGGTAATAGGGTAGTGATTGAGTTGGTTGACAAGCTTACTTGGTCAGTCGCAACAGAGCAGGCAGACTATACCAGCATTCAAATCGATAAAAAGTCAATTTTATCTTCTCCTTCCAATATCACCTTCAACATAGAAAGCAACCTTAATAGAAATTTTAAAGCAGCAAATGTTTGCGGTGTTGTAAAAGGAACTTTTAAGCCTGATTCTATCATTGTTGTTACGGCTCACTACGATCACTTAGGCGGTATGGGAAAGAGCACTTATTTTCCCGGCGCAAATGATAATGCGAGTGGCGTTTCCCTATTGTTGCAACTGGCTAAATATTATGCTCTAAATCCTCAGCGTTATACCATAGCTTTCATTGCTTTCGCCGGCGAAGAGGCTGGACTAATAGGCTCTAAATACTTTACTGAAAACCCTTTGGTTCCTTTAAAAAACATTCGCTTTCTTACCAATGTAGATCTTGTTGGTACCGGCGACGAGGGAATTACAATAGTTAATGCGACCGAATTTAAAAAAGAGTTCGAGCTACTGAATTCTATAAATCGTGAACAGAAACTCCTTTTTGCTATTAATGCAAGAGGAAAGGCCGCCAACAGCGATCACTATTGGTTTACCGAGAAAGGAGTGCCTACATTTTTTATGTATACTTTAGGCGGCATTAAAGCCTACCACGATGTGTTTGATAAAGCCGCTACGCTACCCATGAACGAGTGGGCCGACGTTTTCAAATTGATTGTTTCTTTCAATAGCCGGTTGCAGCAATAACTCTCTAACGATTTTTTTGAATACTAGCTGCGTCTTTCATAGCGTCATCGTTGCGTCGCAATCACTTCATCGGTAAATAGGTTTGCAGCTTTAGGCGGAACGGAAAAAAGCGCAACTGTCTCACGAGGGGTAAAAAATTCAGGCGTGGTAAAGTCGCTTTATAAATTCAAAAGGATTGTTACCAGTATGTACCTTGTTGGGGCAACCTGTGCTCCTTATTGAACAAAAAGATGAACTGAGCGTAGCAACGATGCTGCTTCATCTTACAATGCTCGTAACCTAAAGAAAAACAAAATACGATCAGGTAATTCGATAACTAACGCCTTCAAGGGCAAGGTCGGTATTGGGGAAGATCGCTTGAGCTTCTGTCAGAAATTCATCGAGTGCTTCGTACTTGCTGCTGAAATGGCCGATGAGCAACTTTTTTGCATTTGCTTTAACAGCTATGTCCGCCGCTTGCGCCGTTGTTGAGTGAAAACGTGCAGTGGCCCGCTCTTCAAGCACTTGCAGGTAAGTGGTTTCGTGGTAAAGCATCGACACGTCTTTCACTTTTTCAGCAAGTGAAGGAGCATACATTGTATCGGCGCAAAAGGCATAGCTTCTATTCGGCGGATTAGCGAGTGTAACTGTTTCATACTCAATAAGCTCACCATTTTCAGTCGTAACGTTTTCGCCAACCTTCAGTTTTTCAAAACTTTCCGCACTTAACTTGTAGCCTCCTATTTTTTCTTTATTAATTTTTCTCGGCTTTCTCTTCTCCCGTATTATAAAGCCCCAACATTCTATGCGGTGGAAAACTTTAAAAGTTTCAACCTGGAATTTGGAGTCGTCAACCAAAAGGCCTTCTGCGCCCAAAGGGTGGAAGTGTAGCTGGTACGGCAACTTCGTGTCAGCAGCCTGCAACTGCAAATCTATAATAGCTTTTAAGGGCGGCGGCGCAAACAAATGAAGCTCCGTTTCGCGCCCTAGTAAGCCCATACTCGTAATCAAACCAGCTAACCCAAAATAGTGGTCGCCATGAAGGTGGGAAATGAATATATGGTTGATGCGGCTGCGCTTTATTTTATAACGGGATAATTGCATTTGGGTTCCCTCGCCGCAATCAATTAAAAACTGGTGCTGGTCCATAGTAACCACCTGCGAGGTTGGATGCCTGTCGTACGCTGGCAGTGCCGAATTATTACCTAAGATGGTTACTCCAAACATGTGGTACTTAGCTGCTTTAAAATTTAAGGTTGCGGTTCATAACAGTTTGCCGTGATGCAGAGCAAGAATTAGACCTTATAACGTTTTGGTGTATAGTCTTGGGTCTCGCTGCTCCTGAATTTAAGTCATTAAATCTTCAAAAGAGTTGGGGAAGGTTCAATGTTAATTCTGTTGGTCATCATCTTCCAAAAACTCTCTTTCTATCTCTTCCATTTGTACAATATCCCAAGCCTCACTTTCGGTGGGCGTTATATTCATGACCTCCAGTAGTTCTAATTGGTCAAGTTTTTCCTCAATAGCGGGCTTTACTTCGCAAATCACAAATGAAGCGTTCTTTTCGTAAAAGCTCTGTTGTAATCGGGCAAGTTCTTCGGCACCATTTTCATCTATACTTTCTACATCGGTCATTTTCAGTACAACGTTTTTCACATCCTCATCCAGAAATTTTTCAACTAATTCAGAAAGTTCTGCTGCTATATTGGCAGCTAATTTTTCCTCTATCAGCGTTATAACATGAAATTTCTCTTTGGTATCAATTTTGACCTGCATTGTATTAGAGTTTGATTAACAACTGTGTATAAATACACTACAACAAGCTTCAAATTTATTTGTTATTATTGTATCAACGCAATTTAAAGCATATGGATAATAATTTTTCGGCCCAGGTAAAGGAGATTATCTCGTTTAGTAGGGAAGAGGCTTTAAGGCTGGGTAACGACTTCATAGGAACCGAACACTTACTGCTTGGCTTGATACGTGAGGGTGAGAAGACAGCAATCAGAATATTAAAAACTTTGAATGTTGACTTATACGAATTACGTAAGGAAGTTGAATTAGCAGTGAAAGATAAAACCGGTAAAAACATAGCCAATATAAACAGCTTGCCATTAACAAAGCAGGCGGAAAAAGTTATACGGGTAACTGTTCTTGAAGCAAAGGCCTTAAAAAGCCCGCTCGTGGAAACTGAGCATTTGATGCTATCGATTCTTAAGAATAAAGAGAATATTGCAACACAGATCTTAAACCAGTTTGATGTTGATTATGATATTTTCCGCAACGAATTAGGAATGGTTCGCAGCAGTGATCCAAGAAGCGAGTATACAGAAGACAACGACGATGACTTCGATGAAGAGAGAAGGGGCTACTCTCAGCAACAAAAGAGTAAACAACAAAGTAATACAAAAAGTAAAACCCCTGTATTAGACAACTTTGGTCGGGATATAACCAAGCTTGCAGAAAGCGGTTCGCTCGATCCAATAGTTGGTCGTGAAAAGGAGATTGAAAGAGTAAGCCAGATATTAAGCCGTCGTAAAAAGAACAACCCTATTCTTATTGGAGAACCAGGTGTGGGTAAAACGGCTATCGTGGAAGGTTTAGCACTTCGTATTGTACAACGTAAAGTAAGTCGTGTACTTTTCGATAAAAGGGTGATCAGCTTAGATCTTGCTGCATTGGTTGCAGGTACAAAATACCGTGGCCAGTTTGAAGAGCGGATGAAAGCGATTATGAATGAGTTGGAGAAGAACCGCGATGTGATCTTGTTTATTGATGAGATCCATACAATTGTAGGAGCAGGTGGAGCTAGTGGTTCATTGGATGCTTCCAACATCTTTAAGCCTGCTTTGGCAAGAGGTGAGTTACAATGTATTGGTGCTTCTACTTTGGACGAATATAGAATGTATATTGAAAAAGATGGTGCCCTTGACCGTCGTTTTCAAAAGGTAATGGTTGAGCCACCTACAGTGGATGAGACGATCCAGATACTTACTAACATCCAAAGCAAGTATGAAGATTTCCATAGCGTAAAGTATTCTGAAGAAGCAATCGAAGCTTGTGTAAAGCTGAGTGATCGCTACATGACGGATAGGCTTTTGCCAGACAAGGCCATTGACGTGCTGGATGAGGTTGGGGCAAGAGTTCACTTGAAGAACATAAATGTTCCCCAGGAAATTCTTGATCTTGAGAAGAAGATCGAAGACATTAAGCTTGAGAAAAACAAGGTGGTAAAAAGCCAAAGGTTCGAAGAAGCTGCTGCACTTCGTGATAGTGAGAAAAGATTAGGTGAGGCTTTGGAAAAAGCCAAACTAAGTTGGGAAGAAGAAAGCAAAAACAAGCGCTACCCAATTGAAGACGAAGATATCGCTGAAGTAGTGAGCATGATGACCGGCATTCCTGTTAAGCGTATGGTTGAAGCTGAAACAGCTAAACTACGCAGAATGGGTGATGATATGAAGGCAATGGTAGTTGGACAGGAAGAAGCGATTGCAAAAGTTACCAAAGCTATCCAGCGCAACAGGGTTGGTTTAAAAGATCCAAAGAAGCCGATAGGAACCTTTATTTTCCTTGGTCCTACAGGTGTTGGTAAAACCGAGTTGGCCAGAGCCTTAGCTCGCTATATGTTCGACAGTGAAGATGCATTAATCCGCATTGACATGAGTGAGTACATGGAGAAGTTTACGGTAAGCCGTTTGGTTGGTGCCCCTCCGGGATATGTTGGATACGAAGAAGGTGGACAATTGACAGAAAAAGTTCGTCGTAAGCCTTATAGCGTAGTTTTGCTGGATGAGATTGAAAAAGCTCACCCGGATATTTACAACATCTTGTTACAAGTGTTAGATGATGGCCAGCTTACAGATGGATTAGGTAGAAAGATCGACTTTAAGAATACTTTGATCATTATGACTTCTAACATTGGTGTACGCCAATTGAAAGAGTTTGGTGACGGAGTTGGATTTGCAACTGCAAGTCGTGTTCAAAATGCCGAGGAGAACAACAAAGCTGTAATCGAAAAAGCATTGAAGCGCACCTTCTCGCCAGAGTTCTTAAACAGGATTGACGATGTGGTAATCTTCAACTCTCTTACCAAAGAGCATATCTTCGAAATCATCGATATCCTGATGAAGAATGTGTTCAAGCGCTTAAATACTTTAGGATTTAGCCTTGAAATAACAACTGACGCTAAAGATTTTATTGCAGAGAAGGGTTACGATGTTCAGTTTGGTGCAAGACCACTGCATAGGTCTATTCAGAAGTATCTTGAAGATCCTTTAGCTGAAGAAATTCTTAATTTGAATGTTAAGACTGGCGATGTTTTAATTGCAGATCTTGATAAAGAGAATGGCAAGATCTTCTTTACGCTTAAGCATCCTACAGAAAAGAAAGAAGAAAGTAAAGCATAACGAAGTATTTTAATAAACGAAAGCCACTGATAATTTCAGTGGCTTTTTTTGTGCATTAAAAGTAGTTGGTGTAAACTGCCCTTTTTATTACTTTTTTATTCAGCTTTTTGTTGTCATTTTTGCATAACTGTACTCCCCGTTATGAAAAAAATCATTGTTACAATAGACGGCTTTTCCAGTTGCGGGAAAAGCACGCTGGCTAAAGCACTGGCCCGAGAAATGAACTATGTTTTTATTGATAGCGGTGCAATGTATCGTGCTATTACGCTGTATTTTCTACGCAATCACGTTAATTGGAATTCTAAAGCAGAAGTAATAAAAGCTCTTGACAATATAACCCTGTGCTTTCAGTACAATGCAGAAACAGACGGTTGCGAAATATTCTTAAACGACGAGAATGTAGAATGGTTGATCAGGGATATGTTGGTGGCAGAAAATGTGAGCGAAGTGGCAGCAGTAAAAGAAGTACGTGAATTTGCAGTGGCTGAGCAAAGAAAGATGGGAAAGCTGAAGGGAATAGTTATGGATGGCAGAGACATCGGAACAACTGTTTTTCCCAAAGCGGAGCTTAAGATCTTCCTAACAGCTGATCCTGCCGTTAGGGTAGAACGAAGATTTAAAGAGCTTTATATAAAGAACCCGAACATAACAATCGACGAAGTAAAGAGTAATCTTGAAATGCGCGACTACATTGATAGCAACCGAGAGTTTAGCCCTTTGAGACAGGCAGAGGATGCCATTGTACTGAATAACAGCAAGCTAACCCACCAGGAGCAATTGAAGTTTGCTTTAAGGCTGGTAAAAGAAAAGCTGGAAGCTGTAACCGTTTAGGCCTCTCTTTAAAATATTCTTATGTTTTTTTATGATACCAGCTTTAGTTTTACATAGCATCATCGTTGCGTCGCAATCACTTTATCGGCAGTAATTACCAAGAGCAGTTTCAATGTAGTATAAAGTGGTTGAGTAGAATTACTACAAGTACAAGAGTGCGACGCAAGTAAAGCTTTGTAGTACTAAAGCCCGTCACAAAATCTTCTAAATAATTTTACGACTTC
>JAQBNN010000091.1 GCA_028288505.1 Segetibacter sp.
AGGAAAGCCGGGTCGAAATTAAAAATGCAAATGCAAAATGTAAAAGTCAACATTCACATTCAACACTCAACACTCAACACTCAACACTCAACACTCAACATTCAACATTCAACATTCAACCTTCAACCCTCAACATTCAACATAAAAAAGAGGCTGTCTCAAAACTAATGAGACAGCCTCTTTTTATATGGTAGTGAGTTTGATGGTTATTTAACCAGCATTGTTTGCGTACTAATAACAACTCCATCAGCATTAACAAAGCGCACCAGGTAATTGCCTGAAGCAGGATGGCTGAAGTGGATAGGTAGAGTAGTAGTTCCGGCTGCAACTTTTTGAACCGTTCTGCTTATTTGCTGGCCAATGCCATTCACAATTTCTACATTTATCGTTTCAGGTTCACTGCTTTCAACCCGTACATAAGTTATATTTTTTGCCGGGTTAGGATACATGCGACTGATGGTTACAAACCTGCCACCTTCAACTTTAAGGTAAGCAACATTGCATAGTAGCCTAGCGCTTCCATCATGGTCAGTTTGTTTAAGGCGATAGTAAGCTGCTTTTAGTCCACCAATATAATTATCGGTAAATGTGTAGCTGCCGTTATTAGCTGCACTTGCCTTTACTTCGCCAATCGCATTAAAAGAAACTCCATCGCTGCTTCTTTCAATGGTGTAACGATTGTTGTTTACTTCGCTTGCCACCTTCCAGGCAAGCTTTATGCTGTTTTCCACTCTTGCTACTTTAAAGTCTACACAGTTAACCGGTAAAGCAACTGCTGGTTGTACCACGGCAAAGAGGGAGAAGCCGGTGAAAGTATAAGAAAACCCATAGAAACCTTGAGCAGACGAATCGATGAAGGTGGGGGTTACTACTTCGGAGTTAGATTGATTAGACAGGTCAATATCTGTTGCATTGCTCTTTAGTAGTTTCAACTGCGAAGGCGGTGCAGTAAACCCGCTTAACTCTGCTGCGGTATAGTAAAGGGTAAGTGTATAGGTAGCGTTAGGGTTTTGTGCGGGAATTAACTGGTGTACTTTATTTGTTCTTTTGCCACCACCATAATCAACCGTACCGTTGCCTGCGCGTACAAGGGTATCTTTAACACAACCGAGATCGGCACTAGCGTTTACAATACTGCCCAATAGTCCTTTATCTTCGCGGCTATAGAAGTACACCGAATTACCAGGTTCTACTTTTACCGGTGTAGTAACTGAGGATGTAGAGTCTGTTTCAATCTTGCGGCCCTGGCCGGTCATATTAATATTATCTATGGTAATACTGTTGGGCGAAATTGTGGCCAGGTCGTCGTTAACCCACATGAAGCCAATGTAAAACTGCCTATTGCTTACCACCCTTGGCAGCAAATGATCGTAGGTGGAGTCGGTTTGGCTAAGGTATAAGGGGTCAGAAGCACTTCTTGATTGCGTAGATGAGGTGTCTACGTCGAATTGGGTGAAGTTAACCCCATCTAAAGAGTACACTACCTGCCCGTAGTCGCAAGCGGGAGAACAAGCAGCTTCACCACCTGCACTCCAGTTGAAACGCAAACGAATACTGTCTAATCCTCTTGCATCAATTAACGGGGTGCGTAAAATTATTTGAGCGCCAACATTTGGATCGTACAATGGCTGGCCTTTAAATGCATCACCTAAATTAGGGTTATATACATAGGCCCTTTTGGTTAACCATGTTAGGGTGGTTGCGCCGGGTGATTGACGTACGTTCCACCTGCCGCCCGAAGGATTGGTTTTATCAATACGATTCCAACCTAGGGGTAAAGCATCGTCTGCCACTCCTTCAAAGTTCTCCCTAAAAATGTTGAAGGTGTTACCAAGCCTTGGTTGAACGTCATCATCCTTAATGGTAATTGACTGAGAGAAGTTGAAGCCACCCAGTGCACTGGTTGCCTGCAGGTTAATTGTTTCGTCGCCTTCTACCATATCATCGTTAAATATGCGAAGACGTAGCGATTTGTTACCCATCTCCCCGGCATTAAAGGTTACGGTTGAAGCAGTTAGTTGATAATCGTGTGCTTCGGCAGTGCCAGAGGGTGCAGAGAAAGTAATGGTGGTAGGGTTGGCTTGTGCAGCAGCCAGGCTTACCCCTATAGCAATTTCGCTAAAGCTTCCACAATCACCCGAGCCTTCTTCAATAGAAGTACGCACCAGGTTAACTGTTAGGGTAGGTGTTGTACAAGTGGCCCATGCGGCACCCACACCTACGCCAAACCATGCATTAGTTACAGTAATCTCTTCCTGCGAACAAGGACCATACAACACTTTAGCAGCGTTAATAGATGCGGTTCTTGCATCGGCAAAGGTAGCGTTAGGCGTAAGCAGTAACTCCATCATATAAGTTATCTGTTCTGCTTTGTCAAAGCCAAGACCTACAAAACCAGGGAGGGCGCCATAGTTGTTGCCTGTATTCTCCACAAAGTCGGTACCGCCAGGCGTTGTTCTTGGTTTATCGGCTATGCCATCGTCTTTATAAGCAGGTGAGCCTGTGGTAGAAGCGGGTCCTTGTACCAATAAATAAAACCACTTGTTAAGCACTCCGCTGTTTGAATGTACACCACATTGGTCGTTTGCAAGGGAGGGTGTACAATCTACATTAGCCCAGTAACGACCACCATAGGTGTCGGGGTCGGTTTTGGCCTTTGGATTATCCATCCGACGCAATCCAATATTATCTGCCGAAATTTGCTCGCCAATTTGCCATTCCTGGTAGTTTAAAGTATTATCTACCGTTACTTTGGCAAAACGTTCTACTGCTGCAGCCCATATATCGCTCAGGCCTTCATTCATAGCACCAGATTCTTTTTGGTAAACCAGGTCCGACGTAAAGGAGCAAACTCCATGTCCTATCTCATGTGCGCATACATCCAATGATACTAGTGGACGAAAGCCCCCGGCAGCCGAAGTGCCCGAGCCGTCGCCATACGTCATTACACTGCCATTCCAAAAAGCGTTGTCGTATGCAGGCCCATAATGCACATAGCTCCTTATGGCGGTGTTCTCATTATCAAAACTTAAGCGGTTGTGCTTTTGTTTCCAGTAGTCATATACCACCCCGGCTCCCCAATGGGCATCAATGGCAATGTCATCATTGCCGGCTTCATCGCCGCCAACAGATCCATTTCTTGTTGCGCCCCGCAAATGATCTTCCCGGGTAGTTAAGCCATTGTCGGGCTCATCTTTCCAGTTATTATCCCTGTCTAAAAAAGCAAGTGATTGCTCATGTATGCCAGGCAGCGACAATGGAATACCGCCTACATTGTTACAATCATAAGTTTCAATGCCACCTCCACGAGTATCATCGCGTAATATATAAACCCCTTCATTAGTTACTGGGGGGCGTGGGTCAACACCGCTATATGTAAGTGGCGATGAGGGAAAATTGGGATCTTGCATGCCCGTAAGGGGTACATTTAGCCTGGTAGTAAAAATCTGCCTTACACCGGCATAACGTGTAATGGCTGTACCGCTAACTGATGCCTTTGTCTCGTAAGGTGTGAAAGTAGTACCCTGCTCTTCTTTTAATCCGTAATACAGGTGGTTAGGCAAATGCTGCAGCGAGTCGGGTTTAGGGCCTTGTTTAAATTTATCGGCATGTTTAATAACAGCATTGCTTAGCAAGATTTTACCTGTAAGAGCATCTACATACACAAGGTGCCTACTAAGTGGTTCTACCGCGTAAATGTCATACTTAAAAGCCAGCCGGGCTTCCTGCGTGCCAAACAGGTCTCGGGCTATAACCAGCTCGGCCTTGGGCGTATGTTGTTGTTTTAGTGTTTCTAGTTTAGCAAGCATATAACTATTACCAGGGTACTGCTTTTTATCCTCCTCCAGGGCCTCCCACGCATACTTTCGGGCGCCTACAAAGGCTATTGCCTTTGCTTTGGCATTATCGGTGGGTAATTGGGGTAATGTAGTAAAAGCAGCGTTTATTCGGTAAGATTCGGCAGTAATAGATACAATGTTTCCGTTGCGGCTGGCTACCACGTAAGCCGAGTGTTCAACTTTAATACCCTTGAAATACTGTTTGTATTTATCCAGTTTTATTCCGCTGGCAAGCTCCATGGTATTAAACAACCTCACCTCTTCCTGGGTACCCAGTATAAACAACGAATGGATGATAGCTTTTGCATTATTCGCGGGTAGGTTTGCAGCAGGTTGAAAAGTAATGGAGGATGGGGTACGTAGCGTAGAGTTAATTACATACCCGCTGATCGTTTTGTCCTCTTTAAGTTTTCGGTCAAAGTCCTGTGCCTTTACTAGGTGGCTAATTAATAGGCAAAGAATTAGGGTTGCTCCTCTTGTTGCGTGAAGTTTCTTCATGTTTTACGTTTTAGTGAGAAGATTAAATTGTGCAATAACTGGCAATCGTTTCTACATAGAAAAATGAATGAACATTTTCTATGCAAATTTTCTGCCAGTCTTAACATTTCGTTAAGAAATAGAAAATGCCAAAGCAAAAGTAAAAATGCAAAAGTTGAAAAGTTAAATGCAACAGCTTTTATTTGCTGAAACAACTACAGCGGTACAAGTGAGTGACACAACGATGTTTAATAGTAGCAGGAAAGCGAAGTACCAAAGGCAAAATTAAAATGCAAATTGCAAAAGTAAAAAAGCGATAACCAACAACTTACCCCTAACAACTCGCTCATCTTTACTAGGTGTTCTTTGCGCTTACACTCTAGTATTTCTTTGCGGTTAAAATTATTGATGGGTAGGAGCGGTGCTGTTACGTGTAAAAGGTTCGTAATTAAAAGAGCAGATTGCTTCGTCGTTCCTTCTCGCAATCACGAACACTAGCTCATCACTCATCATACATCACCCATAGCCCCTAACTCACCTTCCCGCATAAAAAAAGCGCTACCATAGGCAACGCAAGTTTCAAGAGTAACGGGGGTATAATTATTGAGGAATGTAAGATGTAGTATCGCTTACTACCGTTTGGTTTCTGGTACCTACCAGTTCGTACTTCATCAGGTAATTTTTACCCGACTGAAGGTTAGTAAATAAAAAACTCGCTTTAGAGGTGGAATAGATAGACCAGTTAGCCCCCGGCTCGTCAGCACAAATCATGTAATTAACCGAGTTGTCGCCTTGCTTTTTAGCCTTACACAAAATCTCCCCTTTGTTTTCGCCGGGCATAACTTTAAGCGCTTCAGGTTTTACCAGGGGCCCCTTTGGCTGCTTAGGTTTAGTGTATAGGAAACCCGACGATTCAAGTACAACTATATCGCCAGCTGCTATAGCCGTAACATTATTACCAAGGTTACGAAGCGAAGTAACAATGGCCGCTCTCTTTACGTCGCGCAATAGTATGGCTTGGGTACCACCGTTTACAGCGTTTTTCGAGAGGGTTAAATACTCTTCCTGGTCTGCTATCAGCGCATCTACCGCCGTTTTCAAAGTTAAAAAATTAGAATTGCCATTCATTTTACCTGTAATGGTGTTCAGGGTTTTAATAAACATTGGCTCACTCAAACTGTCGAAGCCATTCTTGGTTCTTTCCATTTTTAGTGGGTTTTGTTAGGATTGAATAAATTGGTTTACCCGTTTCTCTTATCTATTATCGTTGTGCGGCAGCATTATATTGTAGTAGGCAAAAATATTTTTTTGCACATGTACCCGATTCTATATCAGGTGTTTAAACATTAAATATTTAGTGTTTAAACAGCGGAAAAAAACAACAGTAATGTATATACACCTAGCTATTTCATATTCAGGCAATTACACGAGTTTGCATATAAAACTTCGATTACAACTTATTACTTGCATCCAGGTAAAGCCTTCATTCTTTTTTTTAATTCACACAAAGGGAGCCTTCGTAAAAACAAGTATCAATCTTTAAAAAACAAGCAGGCTTTCCCAAAAAACAAGCAGGCTTTCCCAAAAAACAAGGAGACATTCCAAAAAAACAAGCAGGCTTTCCAAAAAAACAAGGAGACATTTCCGGAAAACAAGGAGACATTTCCGGAAAACTAGGAGACATTTCGGGAAAACAAGGAGACATTTCGGGAAAACAAGGAGACATTTCGGGAAAACAAGGTGACATTTCCCGAAAACAAGGAGACATTCTTAAAAAACAAGGAGACATTCCCACCAAACAAGGAGACATTCCCACAAAACAAGGAGACATTTCCTGTTGATAGGCCTTGCCAGGCCATAAAAGTGCAATGAAAATTGCTTTATCTTATGTAAGGTGGCCTTTCTAACCCAGGTTTTAAGGTCAGCTCTTTATTACGCTGGGCTTGTTCCTGTATTTTATTATTGCTTTAATAATAGGGTAGCAGTAAAAACTTTATTGGTTCGTAGAAGGGAAGGTGTGTTACCGGCATTTGTATTTCTAATAAGCACCCTTGCGTCGCACTCTTGTACTATTGTTGCAATACTCCTCGTCTTACCAATTACCCGATAAAGCCGTTACCTGTTACTCTAATCAACGTATCAACTTTCCCCTTTTCCGTATAACTACGGGTGTTTTGGATAAATTAAAAATGTAGGTTGCAGGTGGAAAATAGCCAGGTATATTTATATTTAAAGAACAACCTAACCTACATGCCCTTAAGCTGGAACGAGATCAAAAGCCGAGCCTTACAATTTACACAAGAATGGAAAGACGAAGTAAGCGAAGATGCTGAAGCAAAATCCTTCTGGGATGATTTCTTCAACGTCTTTGGAATAAGCCGAAGAAGAGTAGCATCTTTTGAACAACAGGTAAAGAAGTTAGACGACAAACAAGGCTACATCGACCTCCTCTGGAAAGGCCAGATCCTCATCGAACACAAAAGTCGCGGCAAAGACCTCGAAAAAGCCTACAAACAAGCCAAAGACTACTTTCCCGGACTAACCGAAAAAGAACTTTTATGGAGCTAGCAGAAGAAACTCGGAGT